>NZ_QEQT01000106.1:2500-32637 GCF_003311655.1 Prauserella sp. PE36
CCGAAGACGCACGACGAGGCATTGCGGGTCCGCCTGCTCGACCGTGCGAGCGAGCTGCTCGCCGCGGAGGGGGCCAGGGCACTGAGCCTGCGCAGGCTCGCGGCGGACGTGCAGACGTCGACGACGGCCGTCTACTCCCTCTTCGGCAGCAAGCCCGGCCTGGTCAACGCCCTCTACTCGGAGGGGTTCCAGCGGTTCGACGAGCGGCTGCGGTCGGTGCCGCGCTCCGGCGACGCGGTGGAGGACGTCGTGCGGCTCGGCCTGGCCTACCGCGACAGCGCGCTGGCCCACCGGCGCCTCTACGCGGTCATGTTCACCAGCGCGGTGCCCGGCTTCGAGCCCGACGAGCAGGCGAGCAAGCTCGCGATGAGCGCGTTGCAGCCGCTGTGGGACGTCGTCGCCGACGGGATCGCCGCCGGTGCGTTCGCCGACGTGCCCACCGAGGTGATCGCCGTGAGCTGCTGGGCCTGCGCCCACGGGCTCGTCTCGCTCGAACTGAACGAGACGCTCCCCCGCGAGATCGACTTCTGTCGCGCCTACGAGCGTTCCATCAGGGCCAACGCCAACGGCTGGCGTCGCTAGACGGCGCCGTACTGGCGATCACCGGCGTCGCCGAGGCCGGGGACGATGAAACCCGAGTCGTTGAGCCGCTCGTCGACGCTCGCCGTCACCACCCGCACCGGCAGGCCGGAGTCCTCCAGGTGCTTGAGGCCCTCGGGGGCGGCCAACGCGCACACCGCGGTGACGTCGGCGGCGCCGCGTCCGGTGAGCAGGCGGATCGTGTACTCCATCGAGCCCCCCGTCGCCAGCATCGGGTCGAGCACGAACACCGGCCGGTCGGCCAGCGACTCCGGCAGCGACACCATGTAAGGCGTCGGCTGCAGGGTCTCCTCGTCGCGAGCGAGCCCGACGAAGCCCATCTGCGCGTCCGGGATCAGCTTGTGCGCCTGGTCGGCCATGCCGAGCCCCGCCCTCAGCACCGGTACCAGCAGAGGCGGGTTCGCCAGCCGGTAGGCGTCGGTGCGCGCGACCGGCGTGTGGATACGCTCGGTGACCAGCGGAGCCTCGCGCGTGGCCTCGTAGACCAGCATCACGGTGAGCTCGTGCAGCGCCGCTCGGAACGCCGCGCTGTCGGTGCGGGCGTCGCGCATGGTGGACAGGCGTGCCCGCGCCAGCGGGTGTTCGACGACGAGGACGTCCATGGTCGACACCCTAATCAGTCCCGGCGCTCCCGTAGCCGATGACGACCCGGAACTCAAGTCCGCTCGCTAGGGTGTACCCGTGACTGAACAGCCTGGGGCTCGCGATCCGAAACAGCTGCGCGCGTCGGACGCCGACCGGGAGCGGGTGGCGCAGCTGCTGCACACCGCGATGGGCGAGGGCCGGATCACGATGGCCGAGCTCGAGGAACGGCTCGGCGCGGTGTACGCGGCCAAGACGCTCGGCGATCTCGAACCCGTGGTCGAGGACCTGCCCGGCGTGGTGGCGATCCCGCAGGCCGCCGCGCAGCTGCCCGCCGTCTCACAGGCCCGCCTCCCCGAGACGCGGATCGGTGGCAAACCGGGCTCGACCACGTCGATCGCGATCATGTCCGGGGTCAGCCGCAAGGGCAACTGGGTGGTGCCGCCGCAGCACAACAGCTTCGCGTTCTGGGGCGGCACCGAAATCGACCTGCGCAAGGCCCGCTTCGCCGAGCGGCACTCGACGATCACCGCCGTGGCGATCATGGGGGCCGTGGAGATCACGGTGCCCGACGACATCCACGTCGAGGTCACCGGCTTCGGCCTCATGGGCGCCTTCGAGAGCACCGACAAGAAGGGCGCGGCACCGGAGGACTCCGTACCACCCGACGCGCCGACGGTGAAGATCAACGGCCTCGCCTTCTGGGGCGCCGTCGAAGTGCGCCGGGTCCCCCGCGATCCGAAGCGCAAGCAGGTCGAGCGGTAAGAACGCCACCCGCGCACGGGCGTGCGGCTACGCTCGTGCGCATGGCAACACCCACCTTGCCGGCCGAGCTCTCCGACGCCACGAGCGACGAGCGGAGCCTGCGCCGGTTCCTCCACGGCCTGCCCGGTGTCGACCAGGTCGGCGTCGAACAGCGGGCCGCGAGCCTCGGCACGCGCAGCATCAAGAAGGGTGCCAAGCTCCAGGCGATCGACACGGCCATCTCGATGGTCGACCTGACGACGCTCGAGGGCGCGGACACGCACGGGAAGGTGCGCGCGCTGGCCGCCAAGGCCCGCCGCCCCGACCCCGAGCGGCCGGACACCCCGCGGGTCGCGGCCGTGTGCGTGTATCCCGACCTCGTCGCCACCGCGGTCGAGTCGCTGGCCGGCACGGACATCGGCGTCGCGAGCGTGGCGACGGCGTTCCCCTCGGGCCGGTCCAGCCGGGAGGTCAAGCTCGCCGACGTCGCGATGGCCGTGCGCTCCGGCGCCACCGAGGTCGACATGGTGATCGACCGCGGTGCGTTCCTGGAGGGCCGCTACGGGCGGGTGTTCGACGAGATCCAGGCCGTCAAGGCCGCGTGCGGTGACGCCCACCTCAAGGTCATCCTCGAGACCGGCGAGCTCGCCACCTACGACAACGTGCGGCGGGCGTCGTGGCTCGCGCTGCTCGCGGGCGGTGACTTCATCAAGACGTCCACCGGCAAGGTCTCCCCCGCCGCGACGTTGCCGGTGACGCACGTGATGCTGCAGGCGGTGCGCGACTGGTACACCGCGACCGGGGAGCTGCGTGGCGTGAAGCCGGCAGGCGGCATCCGGACCACCAAGGACGCGATCCGTTACCTCGTCGCGGTGCACGAGGTGGCCGGGCCCGACTGGCTCACGCCATCGCTGTTCCGGTTCGGCGCGTCCAGCCTGCTCAACGACCTGCTGCTGCAGCGCCGCACCCAGCTGGACGGCCACTACAGCGGCCCCGACTACGTGACGGTGGACTGACATGAGCACGTGGGAGTACGCCCCCGCGCCCGAGTCGCGCGAGATCGCCAACCTCAAGCCCAGCTACCGGCCGTTCATCGGCGGCGAGTTCGTCGACGGCTCCGGAGAGCCGCTCAAGAGCGTCAACCCGGCCACCGAGGAGGTGCTGGCCGAGGTCGGCACCGCTTCGGCGTCCGACGTGGACGCCGCGGTGAAGGCCGCGCGCAAGGCCTATGACAAGACGTGGCGCAGGATGCCGGGAACCGAACGCGCCAAGTACCTCTTCCGCATCGCCAGGCTGATCCAGGAGCGCTCGCGCGAGCTCGCGGTGCTGGAGACTCTCGACAACGGCAAGCCCATCAAGGAGTCCCGCGACGCCGACGTGCCCACCGCGGCCGCGCACTTCTTCTACCACGCGGGGTGGGCCGACAAGCTCGAGTACGCGGGCTTCGGGCCGGATCCGCAGCCGCTGGGCGTCGCAGGCCAGATCATCCCGTGGAACTTCCCGCTGCTCATGCTCGCGTGGAAGATCGCCCCGGCGCTGGCGACCGGCAACACGGTCGTGCTCAAGCCGGCGGAGACCACGCCGCTGACCGCGCTGGTGTTCGCCGAGATCTGCCAGCAGGCCGACCTTCCGCCGGGCGTGGTGAACATCGTGCCGGGCGCGGGCGACATCGGCGCCGAGCTCGTGAACCACGCCGGGATCGACAAGATCGCGTTCACCGGGTCGACCGACGTCGGCAAGCTCATCCAGCGGTCGGTGGCGGGCACGCCCAAGCGGCTCACCCTGGAGCTCGGCGGCAAGGCGGCCAACGTCGTGTTCGACGACGCCCCGCTCGACCAGGCCGTCGAGGGCATCGTCAACGGCATCTTCTACAACCAGGGACACGTGTGCTGCGCCGGTTCTCGGCTGCTCGCCCAGGAGTCCGTCGTGGACGAGCTGCTGGAGAAGCTTCGGTACCGCGTCTCGACATTGCGCCTAGGCGATCCGCTGGACAAGAACACCGACATCGGGGCGATCAACTCCGCCGAGCAGCTGGCGAAGATCCGCGAGCTGACCGAGTCGGGCGTCGCCGAGGGCGCCGAGCGGTGGACGAGCCCGTGCCCGCTGCCCGAGCGGGGCTTCTTCTTCGCGCCAACGGTGTTCTCGAACGTCGAGCAGTCGATGCGCATCGCGCGCGAGGAGATCTTCGGCCCGGTGCTGTCGGTGCTGACGTTCCGCACGCCCGCCGAGGCCGTCGCCAAGGCCAACAACACGCCGTACGGGCTGTCGGCCGGGATCTGGACCGAGAAGGGGTCGCGGATCCTGTGGATGGCGAACCGGCTGCGCGCGGGCGTGGTGTGGGCCAACACGTTCAACCGGTTCGATCCCACCGCCCCGTTCGGCGGGTACCAGGAGTCGGGCTTCGGGCGCGAGGGCGGCCGGACCGGGCTGGAGGGATATCTCGATGTCTGACAACAGGATTTCTGTCGCCAAGACGTACAAGCTCTACGTCGATGGCAAGTTCCCGCGCTCGGAGTCGGGGCGCACGTACCCGGTGACCGACTCGAAGGGCACGTTCCTCGCCAACGCCGCGCATGCCTCCCGCAAGGACGTGCGCGACGCCGTGGTCGCCGCGCGCAAGGCGTTCGGCGGCTGGTCCGGCGCGACCGCCTACAACCGCGGCCAGGTGCTGTACCGGGTCGCGGAGATGATGGAGGGACGGCGCGAGCAGTTCGTGGCCGAGGTCGCCGCGTCCGAGGGGCTCCCCTCGCGCAAGGCGCAGTCCGTTGTGGACGCAGCCGTGGACCGGTGGGTGTGGTACGCGGGCTGGACGGACAAGATCGCGACCGTGCTCGGGGCGGCCAACCCCGTTGCGGGGCCGTACTTCTCGTTCACGGTACCGGAGCCGACCGGCGTGGTCGGCGTGTTGGCGCCGCAGGAGTCGTCGCTGCTCGGGCTGGTGAGCGTGGTGGCTCCCGTGCTGGCGACCGGGTGCACGGCGGTGGTGGTGAGCAGCGCGGAGCGGCCGCTGCCCGCGATCACGCTGTCGGAGGTGCTCGCGACGTCCGACGTGCCAGCGGGCGTCGTGAATGTGCTGACCGGGCGCGCCGGCGAGCTGGGTCCGTGGCTGGCGTCGCACGGAGACGTCAACGCCATCGACCCGACCGGCGCGGGGCCCGTTGGCCGCGTGGAGATCGCCCGCGAAGCGGCGGGCACCGTCAAGCGCGTGCTGGCCGTTCCCGAGGACGAGCCCGACTGGACCCAGCGCCCCGACATCGCCCGCCTGCGGCGTTACCTGGAACCGAAGACGGTCTGGCACCCGATGGGCGTCTGACCCGCACGCGAGTCCCCCGCTCCCGCACGCGAGTTCCCCGCTCCCGCGCGCGAGTTCCCCGTTGCCGCGCGCGAGTCCCCCGCTCCCGCACGCGAGTCCCCCGCTCCCGCGCGCGAGTCCCCCGCTCCCGCGCGCGAGTTCCCCGCTCCCGCGCGCGAGTTCCCCGTTGCCGCGCGCGAGTTCCCTGTTGCGAGGCCCGAGGCGTCAGCCCGCCGCCGAGCCCCAGCGGGCAACTCCCCGACCGGAGCGGGGGACTCGCCGACCGGAGCGGGCAACTCGCCGACCGGAGCGGGGGACTCGCCGGCCGGAGCGGGGGACTCGCGGGCGCTAGAGCTGGTTGACGTTCGTGATGCGGAGTACGGCGGTGCCGGTCTCGTCGGAGGCGGCGAGGTCCACTTCGGCGCTGATGCCCCAGTCGCGGTCGCCCGACGGGTCGTCGAGGATCTGCCGCACGCGCCACACGTCCGGCTCCTTCTCGATCATGAACAGCGCCGGGCCGCGCGCGTCGGGGCCGGTGCCGATCTCTCCGTACTCCTCGAAGTAGTCGGCGAGGGCGTCCTCCCACGCGTCGGCGTCCCAGCCGGAACCCGCGTCGAGGGAGCCCAGCGTCTCGTAGTCCCGCCTGGCGGCGAGCTCGACCCTGCGGAACAGCTCGTTGCGCACGAGCACGCGAAACGCCCGCTCGTTGCGCGTGACCGGCGGCGGGCCCTCGGGCACCCCATGCGGGCGCTCGCCGACCTCCTCCGGATGCCGCAGCGCCTCCCACTCGTCGAGCAGGCTCGAGTCGACCTGGCGCACCAGCTCGCCCAGCCACTCGATGAGGTCCTGCAGCGGCTCGGTCTTGGCGTCGTCCGGCACGGTCCTGCGCAGCGCGTCGTAGGCGTCGGCGAGGTAGCGCAGCAGCACGCCCTCCGACCGGGCGAGGCCGTAGAACCCGATGTACTCCACGAAGTTCATCGCGCGCTCGTACATGTCGCGCACGACCGACTTCGGCTCCAGCTCGTAGTCGGCGACCCACGGATGCCCCTGCCGGTACCGCGAGTACGCCGCTCGCAACAGCTCCTCCAGCGGCCGCGGGTAGGTGACGTCCTCCAGGAGCTCCATCCGCTCGTCGTACTCGATGCCCTCGGCCTTCATGGCGGCGATGGCCTCGTTGCGCGCCTTGAACTGCTGCTGGGACAGCACCTGCTTCGGGTTGTCCACCGTGGACTCCACGATGGACACCACGTCGAGCGCGTAGACCGGCGAATCGGGGTCCAGCAGCTCGATCGCGGCGAGCGCGAGCGGCGACAACGGCTGGTTGAGCGCGAAGTCGAACTGCAGGTCGACGGTCAGGCGCACGATCCGGCCCTGCTCGTCGGGCTCGTCGAGCTGCTCCACGACGCCCGCCGCGAGCAGGGCCTTGTAGATCGCGATCGCGCGCAGGATGTGCTTGCGCTGCGCGGGCCGGTCCTCGTGGTTGTCCTCCAGCAGGTGCCGCATGTGCTCGAAGGCGTTCCCGGGCCGGGAGATCACGTTGAGCAGCATCGAGTGGCTGACGGCGAAGCTCGACGTAAGCGGTTCCGGCTCGGCGGCGACGAGCCGCTCGAAGGTGCTCTCGGTCCAGTTGACGAAGCCCTCGGGCGCCTTCTTGCGCACGATCTTGCGCTTCTTCTTGGGGTCGTCGCCCGCCTTCTCCAGCGCCTTGGCGTTCTCGATGACGTGGTCGGGCGCCTGCACGACCACGTAGCCGTCGGTGTCGTAGCCTGCCCGGCCCGCACGGCCGGCGATCTGATGGAACTCCCTGGCCTTGAGGTGCCGCTGGCGCACGCCGTCGAACTTCGTCAGCGCGGAGAGCACCACCGTCCGGATGGGCACGTTGATGCCCACGCCGAGCGTGTCGGTGCCGCAGATGAGCTTGAGCAGCCCGGCCTGCGCGAGCTGCTCGACCAGGCGCCGGTACTTCGGCAGCATCCCGGCGTGGTGCACGCCGATGCCGTGGCGAACCAGCCGCGACAGCGTCTTGCCGAAGCCCGCCGAGAACCGGAAGTCGCCGATCGCCTCCGCGATGGCGTCCTTCTCCGCGCGCGTGGTGACGTTGATGCTCATCAAGGCCTGCGCGCGCTCGACGGCGGCGGCCTGCGAGAAGTGCACGACGTACACCGGCGCCTGCCCGGAGTGCAGCAGCTCGGACACCGTCTCGTGCATGGGCGTGAGCGCGTAACGGAACGTCAGCGGTACCGGACGCTGCGCCGACGTCACCACTGCCGTCGAGCGGCCGGTGCGCCGGGTCAGGTCCTTCTCGAAGAACGTGACGTCGCCGAGCGTGGCCGACATGAGCACGAACTGTGCCTTCGGCAGCTCCAGCAGCGGCACCTGCCACGCCCAGCCCCGGTCGGGCTCGGAGTAGTAGTGGAACTCGTCGGCCACGACCTGCCCGACTGTGTCCTCGCCGGCCTCGGCGCCGAGCCGCAACGCGATGTTCGCCAGGATTTCCGCCGTGCAACAGATGATGGGCGCGTCGGGGTTCACGTTGGAGTCGCCGGTCATCATGCCGACGTTGTCCGCGCCGAAGATGTCGATGAGCGAGAAGAACTTCTCCGAGACCAGCGCCTTGATGGGGGCCGTGTAGAAGCTGCGCTTGCCCTGCGCGAGCGCCGTGAAGTGCGCACCCACCGCCACCAGGCTCTTTCCCGATCCCGTCGGCGTGGACAGGATCACGTTGGCCCCCGAGACCACCTCGATCAGCGCTTCCTCTTGTGCCGGATACAGCTCGAGGCCACGCTGGGAGGTCCAGGTGGAGAACGCGTCGAAGAGGGCGTCGGGGTCCGAGCCGCCGGGCAGCTGGTCAGTGAGGAAGTCAGTCATCGTGGTTTCAGATCGTGCCTGGTGACCCACCGCAGGTGCCAGCGGGTATCACGCTCCCGACGAGCGTACCCGGGCAGTGCGGTAAGACGGTGTCACCGGATGCGAGGGGTGATCGCGGAGCGCGGCGGGAACCCGTAGGCTTCGCGTATCGCGTTCGGTTCGGCACTGCATCGGGTCGGCACGCGCACAGGTGGTTTCCGGAGGGCGGAATGGCACAGGACATCATCCCGATCGAGCTCGGGCTGCCACAAGGCGATCTGGTGACCCTGTGGGCACCACGATGGCGAGAGGACGGCGAGGAGTGGGAGGCGTTCCTCGGTGACGAGGACGATCTCTACGCGTTCCCCGACGCGGCACACCTGGCCGCGTTCGTCCGCACCGCCGAGCAGCACGACCTCATCGACCACCCGGCGTGGGACGCCGTGCCCGAGCTGAACGTCCCCGAGCTGATCCCCGACGACGACCACTCCTACGACCTGGTCGGCGTTCCGGAGATGGTCGCGGAGGAACCCGACTCCTGGACCCTTTCCGAACTGGCCGAGATCGTCGGCATCGTGCGCTCGCTCGCCGACGTGTGCGAGCTGGACGAGGTGCACGAGATCCTCGACGGCTGCGAGGGCTTCTCGTTGCTGGACCAGGGGCAGCTGCCGTTCACCGGCCGCGAGGGCGCCCGGCTCTGGAACGACCTTTCCGAGACGGTCTCCGAGAAGTGGGACCTCATCCTCGACACGATCGACGACCTGGTCACCGTGCCGGCGGTCGACGCCGCGACGCTGGAGCAGACGGCCGAGGAGCTGGCGGCCTTCCACGAGGAGTCGGCCGAGTCCGAGGCCGGTGTGGACACCGAGGACGACGACCTGGACACGGTGGACTCCGAGTCCGACGCCGACGCGGCGGACGACGACGAGGACGAGGAGCCGGTCGGCTTCTGGGGCGAGGTCGGCATCGACCCGATCAAGATCGTGCTGTCGGAGAGGGAGTACTTCACGCTCCGCTGCTACCTCGACGACGAGCCGATCTTCCTGGGCTCGGACGGCCGGATCGAGGTGTTCGGCTCGGAGAAGGCGCTCGCGCGCAAGCTCGCCGACGGTGCGGAGCTCGCCGACACCGACCTCGCCGAGGTGTCCACTTGGGACGACGTCCTGACCAAGGCGACGGCGGGCGAGCTGGAGATCGAGGTCGACCCCGACAACACCTACGTGCTCACCGGGCTGGACGCCGACATCGCCGAGGGGCTCGACGCGATCGACCCGACGCAGCTGGAGCTGGCGGTGGAGCTGCTCACCGACGCGGCCGACTGGGCGGACGACGACAGTGTGACCACGGCGCTGGCCAGCTCGGAGAGCCTTGGCTGGCTGGTGTCGTTCGTGCTGCGGCCGGACCCGACGCGCCTCGCGCCGAGCCCGCCGTTCGACGCCGAGCAGAAGGCGTGGCGGGGCCTCGTCGAGTCCTTCGAGGACCGCCTGCGCCTGAACTGAGCCTGAGCATTCCGGCCCCCAAGGCCACCTTTGTTGCGCTCAACGCAACAAAGGTGGCCTTGGGGGCCGCTTTGTGTCAGCGGGGTTCGGCCCGCACTGGGGTGAGCCAGATGGCGGCGACCGGGAAGAGTGCGACCAGGCCGAACGCCAGCGCGTAGTTCGACTCGCCGATCACCAGGCCGAGCAAGGGCGGGGTCAGCACGGCGGCGACGTTCTGTGCCGTGTTCTGCGCGCCCATCGCCCTTCCCGCCCATGCGAGACCGGCCAGCTCGGCCGACGCCGTGAAGCCGAGACCGTTGTCACTGACCGTGATCACGCCGGCGAGCATGATCGCCAGCACCACCAGCCACGGCCAGCTCACGTCGCCCAGCGCCACGAGGAGCATCACCGCGGCGCTGACGACCGCGAGCACCCGCATCGGGCGCAGCCTGCTGGCGACGCGGTCGGACCAGTAGCCGGTGGCGAGCCTGCCGAGCGCGCCGAGTGCCTGCACGACGGCGAGGAACCAGCCCGCCGCGAGCGGGCTCCAGCCGTGCATCGCGACGAGGTAGATCGGCGCGAACGCCGACACCGTGAACTGCGGGATCACGAGCAGCGCGCTGGCTCCGTGCAGGCGCCACAGCGTCGACGTGCGGTACGGCGACGCGTGCGCCGGGCCGGACGGGTCCTTCGGTGGCCGAGGCGGGTCGGTGACCAGCAGCGCCACGAGCAGCGCGACGACGAGCGCGAACGCGGCCGGGAACACCATCGCCACCCGGAACCCGAAGGGTTCGGCCAGCGGCGGCAGGGCGAGCGCGGCGACGCCGACCCCGAGCGGCTGGGCGGTCTGCCGGATGCCCATCGCCATCCCACGCTCGTGTGCGCCGAACCAGCCCATCACGACCCGCCCGCTCGCGGCGTTCACCGACGCCGTGCACGCGCCTGCCGCGACGAACAGGGCGAAGAGCACGGTGAGCGAGTGCGTGCCCAGCGCGGAGACGAGCAGCAGCGCTCCGGAGAGTCCGAGACCCAAGGCCATGATCAGCCGCTCGCCGTAGCGGTCAGCGGCCGCGCCCCACGCGATGAGGGTCAGCAGCAGCCCGATACTCGGCGCAGCCACCACCGCCCCCGCTTCACCCAATGTGAGGTTCTCGGCCTCGCTCATCGCGGGGACGAGGAACGGGATGCCGTAGAGGAAGGCACAGCTCGCCGTCTGGGCGGCGTGTCCGAGCCCCAGCACGAGCCAGCGTCTGCGGCCGATGGTGTGCTGCTCCACGCCCGCCATACCGCCGTCCCACTATCTGAGAAACATCTCTTACATAGTGGACTTTACTTCGCAAGGCTAAACAACGCAAGGGTTTCCGCGACACCCTCCGCGGTTCAGACCAGAGCGGCGTACCCCGGTTTGATCACGTTATTGATCAAGTCCAGCCGTTGATCGAAATCAATGAACGCCGATTTCATGGCGTTGATCGTGAACCACTGGACGTCGGCCCAGCCGAAGCCGAAGGCCTCGGAGAGCGCGGCGAACTCCGACGACACGGAGCAACCGCTCATGAGCCGGTTGTCCGTGTTGACGGTGACCCGGAAGCGCAGCTTTGCCAGCAGGCCGATGGGATGCTCGGCGATCGAGGCCGCCGCGCCGGTCTGCACATTGGACGAAGGGCAGATCTCCAGCGGGATGCGGCGATCCCTGACGTAGGCGGCCAGCTTGCCGAGCTGGACCTCGCCGTCGGCCGAGGTCTTGATGTCGTCGACGATGCGGACGCCGTGCCCGAGCCGTTCGGCACCGCAATGCTGAATGGCCTCCCAAATCGACGCGAGCCCGAAAGCCTCGCCCGCATGAATCGTGAAATGCGCATTGTTCACGCGCATGTATTCGAATGCGTCGAGATTCCGGGTCGGCGGAAAACCGGCCTCGGGGCCCGCGATGTCGAATCCCACCACCCCCGCGTCGCGATAGCGCACGGCGAGCTCGGCGATCCCCGCCGCCCTCGCGTGCTGGCGCATCGCGCACAGGAGCGTGCCGGTCCGGATCCGCTGCCCCTTGGCCTCCGCGCGCCGCTCACCCTCCGTGAACCCGGCCTGAACAGCCTTAATCACCTGATCGAGTGAGAGCCCGCCTTCGGTGAAGAGCTCCGGCGCGTAGCGGACTTCCGCGTAGACCACGCCGTCGTCCGCGAGGTCCTCGACGCACTCGGCGGCGACGCGGATCAGCGCGTCCTCGGTCTGCAGCACGCCGCACGTGTGCGTGAAGGTCTCCAGGTACGACTCCAGCGAACCGGAGTTGGCCGCGGACTGGAACCACCGGCCGAGCTCGGCGACATCGGTGGTCGGAAGCCCTTCGTAACCGGTGGATTCGGCCAGTTCGACGACGGTGCGCGGGCGCAACCCGCCGTCCAGGTGGTCGTGGAGCAGCACCTTCGGGGCCTTGCGCAGGTCCTGCACAGTCAGGGCGGTTCTCGTCGACATGCTGCGACGGTACCGCTGGTCGGACGGGAACTCTCACGCTCGACTTAAGCCTCAGCCCCGTTGACCATTTCGTTATTCGGGCCATCCAGTTGCACGTCGTCGCCGAATTCACGGGGGCGCTACCCAGAGCAATTGCGCGGTAGATAAGCTGCCGCCCACGTCCCATCTTTTCCCCGCCGATGAAGGACAACCGCAGTGACGACTGACAACCACCTCGCAGCCCCGTCCTTCGACCGGATGCGCAACATGTTGGTGCGCGCGGCCGAGGTCCGAGAGAGCGAGCAGCAGCAGATCTTCGACGCGCTCGACGACATCTACGCCCGGCTCGCGCCGGTGGACTCGCTGGGCGCGGTGCGCAAGCGGCTGTCCGAGCTGCCCGACCGCACCGAGGTCAGCGTGCTGGCCGAGCGTCTCGACGAGGCCATGACCCGGCTCGAGGCTCAGGACAACGCGCTCGCCGACCTCGCGCGGGCGGTCGAGTCCATCGTCGACAAGCTGGCGAAGCCCTTCGCCCAGCTGGACGGCAGGCTCGACGGGGTCGCGGCCCGCTTCGAGGGTGTCGCCGGCCGCATGGACGGGCTCGAGGACAAGCTCGAGAACATCCACCGCAGGCTCGACGAACTGGGCGGCCACCTCGACAAGCAGGACGACAAGCTCGACGCGATGCCCACCTCCGTCGGCGGCCCGGTGCGCGAGCGCATCGACACGCTGGAGTCGGGCCTCAAGGAGCGGGTCGAGCGCCTCGACTCCGACACCAAGGAGCGGATCGGCAGCACCACCGACACGCTGCGCTCGGCGCTCACCGAGACGGCCGAGATGGTGGACTCCTCCGAACGTCTGGACAACCTCGGCGAGCGTCTCGAGCGCGTCACCAACCGGCTCGACGAGCTGGCCGGCAGGCTCGACAAGGTCGAGGAGGGCTTCACGGCCCAGCTCGGCGACCTCGACGGCTCGGTGAAGTCCGGGCTCGCCAAGGTCGAGGGCACGCTGTCGAAGCAGCCGGACAACGACTACTTCAGCTCCGTGGTGCGCAAGAGCAACGAGGAGTCGGAGCGCCGCATCGGCGGCCAGCTCGACGAGGCCATGGCGACGTTCGCGGAGCTGATGCTCGGCGGCGGCCCGGCCCCGCAAACCGTGGCCGTCGCGCCGCCCGCGCCGAGGCAGCCGCGCCGTCGCAACGGCCGGGCCCAGAAGGGCGCCGACTCGAAGGCCAAGGCCAACGGCTCGGACGCCGACTCCGACGACTGAGCCCTCCCGGCCAGCCCAGCTGCAGTGAAGGCCACCCTACCTGCGCCCACCCGTCTCCCACCACCGCCCAAACGGAGACGCTGACGCGCCGCTGTGTTTGATCAACGCAGTGAAGGTGGCCTTCATTGCGTCGGGGGTCGCGTCCGGGGTCGGGGTCGGGGTCAGCCTCGGAACAGGTCCAGGACTATCCCTTCGTCGCGTGGGGGGTTGTGGCGCTCGGTGAGGTCGTAGGAGCCGCTGAGCGCCTCGAGGGCGGCCGGAACCACCTCGGGGGTGTCGGTGTGCAGTTCCAGCAGCGGTTGCCCGCGCTCGACGCGATCACCGGGCTTGGCGAGGCATCGCACGCCTGCCGCGAGCTGCACCGGGTCCTCCTTTCGCGCCCGGCCGGCGCCGAGCCGCCACGCCGCGACGCCGACCGCGTACGCGTCGAGGCGCGTCAGCACACCGGACTCGGGCGCCTCCACCACGTGCACGTGGGCAGGCTTCGGCAGCTCCGCGTCCGGATCGCCGCCCTGCGCGCGGATCATCCGGCACCACGTCTCGTACGCCTCCCCCGACGCCAGCACCTCGGCCGGGTCGACATGGGATAGCCCCGCCAGGGTGAGCATCTCCCTTGCCAGCGCGAGCGTCAGCTCCACGACGTCGGCCGGGCCGCCGCCCTTGAGCACCTCCACGGCCTCGGCGACCTCGACGGCGTTGCCGACCGCGGAGCCGAGCGGCGTGCTCATGTCCGTCAGCAGCGCCGTGGTGGCGACCCCGTGCGCCGCGCCGATGCCGACGAGCGCCCTCGCGAGCGAACGTGCCTGCCGGATCGTCTTCATGAACGCACCGGAGCCGACCTTCACGTCGAGCACCAGCGCGCCGGAACCCTCCGCGATCTTCTTGCTCATGATCGAGCTGGCGATGAGCGGAACCGACTCGACGGTGGAGGTGACGTCACGCAGGGCGTACAGCTTGCGGTCGGCGGGCGCGAGCGTCGGGGTGGCGGCGCAGACGACCGCGCCGACCTCGGCGAGCTGCCTGCCGATCTCCTCAGCCGACAGCTCCGCCCGCCAGCCCGGGATGGACTCGAGCTTGTCGAGCGTGCCGCCCGTGTGCCCGAGCCCCCGCCCGGACAGCTGCGGCACCGCGGCGCCGCACGCGGCGACGAGCGGCGCCAGCGGCAACGTGATCTTGTCGCCGACGCCGCCCGTCGAATGCTTGTCCACGGTCGGACGCGCCACGTGCAGGGAGAGCCGCTCACCGGAGTCGATCATGGCTCCGGTCCAGCGAGCGGTCTCGCCCGAGTCCATCCCGTTGAGGAAGATGGCCATCGCGAGCGCCGCCATCTGCTCCTCCGCCACCACCCCGCGGGTGTAGGCGTCGACGACCCACTCGATCTGCTCGGCCGAAAGCCGTTCCCCGTCTCGCTTGGCGCGGATGACGTCGACAGCGGCGAACGGTTCCATGGCGGTCACCCCGGGAGGTCGGCGGGCCCGAAAGCGTCGGGCAGCACCTGTGACATCGCCAGGATGCCGCTCGGTGTGTCCACGAGGCATGTCGCGCCGCCGAGCTCGAACAGGATCTGCCTGCACCGCCCGCACGGCATCAGCAGCTCACCGGTGCCGCTGCGGCACGCGACGGCGACGAGCCTGCCGCCGCCGGAGAGCCGCAGCTGCCCCGCCATCGTGCATTCGGCGCAGAGGCCGAGCCCGTAGCTGGCGTTCTCGACGTTGCAGCCGGTGACGAGCCTGCCGTCGCCGACCAGCCCGGCGACGCCGACCTGCAGGCCGGAGTACGGCGCGTACGCCAGCTGGGCCGCACGCACCGCCTCCTGCCGCAGCGCCTCCCAGTCGGGCGCGGGCGCCGTCATCCGCCCTCGCCCCTTCGGTAGGTCCGGCCGATCCACTTCGGAACGCGCAGGCGTTGGGCCGCGAGCGAGAGCACCAGCAGCGTCACCACGTACGGCGCGGCGCTGACGAGCTCGGGCGGCACCTGGTCGGTGAGCGCGAACCAGAGGATGAACAGCACACCGATCACGGTGGCGACGCCCGCGACGACGTAGCGCTTGGCCCTCAGCTGCACCACCGCGAGCACGAGCAGCGCGATGCCGAGCAGCAGGAGCAGCGCGTGCACCGCGCCCTCGCCGCGCAGCTGCATGGCGTCGGTGTAGCCGAACAGGCCGGCGCCCGCGGCGACCCCGCCCGGCCGCCAGTTGCCGAAGATCATCGACGCGAGGCCGATGTAGCCGCGGCCACCGGTCTGGCCGTCGCGGAACTGGCTGGAGGCCACCGCGAGGATCGCCCCGCCCAGACCGGCCAGCGCGCCCGACATCGTGATGGCCGCGTACTTGTACTTGTAGACGTTCACGCCGAGCGACTCCGCCGCGTGCGGCGCCTCGCCGCACGAGCGCAGCCGCAGCCCGAACGCCGTCCGCCACAGCACGTAGGCGGTGGCGAAGAACAGCACAACGGCGAGGAGGGTCAGCAGCGACACGTCCGTGGTGAGACCGCGCAGCAGGCCCGCGAGGTCGGACACGAAGAACCACTGCTGTTGCTCGATGTCGCCGAGCACCGACGACAGGCCGGGGATCGTCACATGTGGGACGTCCTCGATCGGCGGCGACTGCTTCTGCCCTCCGCCCGGAGCGTCGGTGAAGTACAGCTTCGCGAGGAACAGCGTCAGCCCCGGCGCGGCGAGGGTGATCGCGACACCGGAGATGATGTGGTCGACGCCGAAGGTGACGGTGGCGATCGCGTGGATCAGACCACCGAACGCGCCGAGGACCACGCCCGCGAGCACACCCGCCCACGGGCCCCACTGCCAGCCGAAGAGCCCGGCGCCGAACGTGCCGAGCACCATCATGCCCTCGAGGCCAATGTTGATCACACCGGCGCGTTCGGACCAGAGCCCGGCCAGACCGGCCAGCGCGATCGGCACGGCCGCCGTGAGCGCGGCGGCCACCGTGCCGCTGGAGGTGAGGTTGCCGGCGCCCGTCAGGACGCGGACCAGCGACACCACGAGAAGCGCCGCGATGGCGAGGAGGAAGTAGATCATCGGCGAGGCGCGCCTTCGCGGGGGCGCGACGGTCTCCTGGACGCCGACGGCGAGTCCGCTCGCACTCATGCCTGCGCCTCCTCGGGGGTCTTGGTCGTGCCCAGTGCCCGCCCGACGTCACGCTGTTCGAGCCGGAGCTTGTAGCGGCGCACCAGCTCATAGGCGATGACGACCGACAACACGATCACGCCCTGCATGATCACGACGATCTCCTTCGGCACGCCGGAGAGGTCCAGCACGTTCGACGTCTGGTCCAGCGCGCCCCACAGGAACGCGGCGAAGGCCATGCCGATGGGGTGGTTGCGGCCGAGCAGCGCGATCGCGATGCCCGTGAAGCCCAGCCCCGCCGGGAAGTCCAGCGAGTACGAGTGCGAGGCGCCCAGCAGCTGCGGCATGCCGACGAGCCCGGCGACCGCGCCGGAGAGCAGCATGCTCGCGAGCACCATCTTCTTGACGTTCACTCCGCTGGCGACGGCCGCGGACTCCGACTGTCCGGTCGCCTTGAGGTCGAAGCCGAACCTGGTGCGGTTGAGCATGAACCAGTAGGCGACACCCACCACGGCGGCCAGCACGATCAGGCCGAAGACGTCCGAAGAGGACCCGGAGTACGGGATGCCAGGCACCTGGCCGCCCTCGGTGATCGGGGCCGTGCCGATGTTGTTGCTGCCGGCCACCGTGACCGCGAGGCGGTCGGGGTTGAGCAGGAACGCCACGAGCGCCGTCGCGATGGCGTTGAGCATGATCGTCGAGATGACCTCGCTCACGCCGCGCGTGATCTTGAGGAAGCCGGCGATGCCCGACCAGACCGCGCCGACGAGCATCGCGGCGAGGATGGTCATGAGGATGCGCACCACCGACGGCAGCGACTCCATGAACGAGGCGCCCGCGAGCGCGGCCGCGAGCATCGCGGCAAGCCGGTACTGCCCGTCGACGCCGATGTTGAACAGGCGCATCTTGAAGCCGATCGCCACCGCGACCGCCGACAGGTAGTACGTCGTGGCGCTGTTGAGCGAGTTGGCGACCGTGCGCGGCCGTTCGAGCGAGCCGATCATGTCCTCGGCGACGTCGAACGGCGGATGCCCGGTGATCGACAGGATGATGCCGCAGACCAGGAGCGCGAACACGAGCGCTCCGACGGGCGCCGCGAGGCCCAGCCCCACCGAGCGCCACGAGATCCTTCCCATCACGTTCCCTCCCCAGCACCGGTCATCGCCGAGCCGAGTTCCTCCGGAGTGACGGCCTTCGGGTCGTAGGAGGCGACGAGCCTGCCGCGCAGGATCACCGCGAGGCTGTCGGACATGCCGATCAACTCGTCGAGGTCGGCGGAGATCAGCAGCACGGCCAGGTGCTCGGCGCGGGCCTTGCGGATCTGCTCCCAGATCGCTGCCTGCGCCCCGACGTCGACACCACGCGTGGGGTGCGAGGCGATCAGCAGCACCGGGTTCCCGCTCATCTCCCTGCCGACGATCAGCTTCTGCTGGTTGCCGCCGGACAGCGAGCCCGCGAGCACGTCGATGTTCGGGGTGCGGACGTCGTACTCGTCGACGATCCGCTGGGTGTCGGCCCGCGCGCCCGCCCGGTTGAGCAGCAGCCCGCGCACGCTCGGCGCCCTGGTCTGGTGCCCGAGGATGCGGTTCTCCCAGAGCGTCGCCTCCAGCAGCACGCCCTGGCGGTGCCGGTCCTCGGGGATGTAGCCCACGCCCGCGTCGCGGCGCTTGCGAGTGGACAGCTTCGTGATGTCCTTGCCCTGCAACGCGATCCGCCCCGCCTGCAAGGGACGGATGCCCATCAGCGCCTCGACGAGCTCGGCCTGTCCGTTGCCCTCGACGCCCGCGATGCCGAGCACCTCGCCCGCGTTGATGGTGAAGGACATCTCCTCCAGCACCGTGCGCCCGTCGGGCGCGGTCACCGTGAGGCCATCGACCTCGAGCACCGGGGTGTCGGTGACGGTCGACTCGCGCAGCTCCGGCACCGGCAGCGCGCTGCCGACCATCAGCTCGGCGAGCTGGCGGGCCGTGACGTCGCCGGGACTCACGCTGGCGACCGTGGTTCCCCTGCGCATGACCGTGATGTCGTCGGCTACCGAGAGGACCTCGTCGAGCTTGTGCGAGATGAACAGGATCGTGAGGCCCTCGGACTTCAGCTCACGCAGGTTGCCGAACAGCTCGTCGACCTCCTGCGGCACGAGCACGGCCGTCGGCTCGTCGAGGATGAGGATCCGCGCGCCCCGGAAGAGCACCTTGAGGATCTCGACACGCTGGCGCTCGCCGACACCGAGCTCGTCGACGAGCCGGTCGGGCTCGACGCCGAGCCCGTACCGGGCGGAGATGTCCCTGATCTTGGCGCGGGCGGCCCTGAAGTCGATGCCGCCGCCCCCGCGCGGCTCGTCGCCGAGCACGACGTTCTCGAGCACGGTGAGGTTGTCGGCGAGCATGAAGTGCTGGTGCACCATGCCGATGCCGACCGCGATGGCGTCCGCGGGGGTGTTGAGGTCGGCCTGCGTGCCGTCGATGGAGATGGTGCCCTCGTCGGGCCGCTGCATCCCGTAGAGGATCTTCATCAGCGTCGACTTGCCCGCGCCGTTCTCGCCGACGAGCGCGTGCACGGTTCCGGTCCGGACCGCCACGTTCACGTCGGCGTTCGCGACGACGCCTGGGAAGCGTTTGGTGATGCCTCTGAGCTCGACGGCGAGCGCTGATTCGCTGCTGCTGATGGTGCACGCTCCTTGCCGGTGCTACGCCGAAGCCGGCGGACCCGGGGGATCGCCCCGGGGCCGCCGGCTCGCGTCGTTGATGCGGCTTACGTGGTCGAAGGGACCTTGATCTCGCCCGAGATGATCTTCTGCTTGTACTCCTCGAGCCGCGGCTGGATGTCGTCGATCTTGCCGCCGCTCGTGGCGTACTTCACGCCACCGACCTCGAGGTCGTAGATCTTGTTGCCCGCCTTGAACGCGTTGTCGTTCACCGACTTGATGAAGTCGTAGACCGCGACGTCGACGCTCTTGACCATCGAGGTGATGATCACGTCCTTGACGTCGGCCAGCGACGGGAGGTTGTACTGGTCGGAGTCGACGCCGATGCCCATGGCGCCCTTGTCCTTCGCGGCGCGGAAGACACCGCTGCCCGAACCGCCCGCGGCCGCGTAGACAACGTCGGCGCCCGCGTCCAGCATGCCGTTCGCGGCGGTCTCGCCCTTGGCGGGATCGTTGAACCCGCTGAAGTCCGGCGGCTGGGTCAGGTACTTGACCTGCACGGTCGCGTCCGGCTTCACGGCCTTGACGCCCGCCTCGTAGCCGGCCTGGAACTTCTGGATCAGCGGGGTGTTGACCCCGCCGACGAAGCCGACGTTGCCGGTCTTGCTCTTCAGCGCCGCGGCCACGCCCACGAGGAAGGAGCCCTGCTCCTCGGCGAAGGTCAGGTTCGCGATGTTGGGGCCGTCGTCGGTGCCCGGCGTGTAGTCGTCGATGATCGCGAACTTCACGTCGGGGTAGTCCTTGGCGACCTTGCCGAGCGGGCCCGCGTAGGCGAAGCCGACCGCGATGATCGGGTTGTAACCGCCCTCGGCCAGCTGCCGGAGCCGGTCCTCCTTCTGGGCGTCGGTCTCGCCCTGGCTGGCCTCCAGCTCGGTGGCCTCGATACCGAACTCCTGCTTGGCCTTGTCCAGGCCACGAGCCGCGGAGTCGTTGAACGACTGGTCGCCTCGGCCACCGATGTCGTAGGCGAGCCCGATCTTGAGCGCGCCGTCTCCGCCGCTTCCGGCGCCGCTGTCTTCGCCGCCACCGCCGCACGCGGACAATGCCAGCACGCCGGCCATGGCGATCGCCGCCAGCGCTCCACCACGCTTTCGAAGCACGGTGTATCTCCCTCCCCGCTGCATGCGCGGACCAACTGAGAACGGCCCGACGCTCCTGCCGGGCCGACTGGCGAACCGTACCGCTCTGTGAGATTCCAGGCATGCGATTGCCACCGCGCGTAACCCAAATGTTTACTCAAGGGCTCGGCGCGCGACTGACTGCACACGGTATGTGACCGGGCACTGGGTCACACGATTCAGTGAAGAGCGGGTGAAGAGACGTGGGACACGTCCGTTGTGCTCCTCAGTGTCTGGTCCATCACAGACGACAACCCGAGGTTGAGCCAGGTCGACGCTGCGGGTCTAGCATCCCCTCGTATCCACGCTCGACGACCCTGACCACGGCAAAGTCGCGGTCCGCCGGGCAAAGTCCATCAGTGACGTTGGAGGCCGTACACCGATGTCCACCACTGCGAGCACCGCCGCCGAGGCGGGAGCGAGTGATCGGGCTGGCGCCTCACGCCGGAGCGGAACGTTCTACCGCGGCGACCCCGGCATGTGGTCCTGGGTGCTGCACCGCATCACCGGCGTGCTCACCTTTTTCTTCCTGTTCGTCCACGTTCTCGACACCGCGCTCGTCCGGGTCTCACCGAACGCCTACGACGAGGTCATCGAGACCTACAAGTCCCCGGTCGTCAACCTGCTCGAGGTCGCGCTCGTCGGCGCCGTGCTCTACCACGCGCTGAACGGTCTCAGAGTGATCCTCGTGGACTTCTGGTCCAAGGGGCCGAAGTACCAGCGCCCCATGCTCTGGGGCATCGTCGGCATCTGGGTCGTCGTGATGATCCCGGGCACCTACTTCATGCTCGAGCGCACGGTCAGCGAGCTCTTCGGAGGCGGGCACTGATGGCAGACAGCACTTCCGCGCTCGCGCTCGACAAGCCGCGTTCCCCACGCAGGCCCGCCGCCCGGCGCAACAACTTCGAGCTCTACAGCTGGGTGTTCATGCGCATCTCCGGCCTCGCGCTGGTGGTGCTGGTGCTCGGCCACCTCTTCATCATGAACATCCTCGACGGCGGTGTGCACCGCATCAACTTCGCGTTCGTCGCGGGTCGCTGGTCCTCGCCGTTCTGGCAGTTCTGGGACCTGTCGATGCTCTGGCTCGCCCAGCTGCACGGCGGCAACGGGCTGCGCACGATCATCGACGACTACGCCCGCAAGGACAACACGCGCTTCTGGTTGAAGATGCTGCTCTACGTGGCGATGGCCGTCATCCTCGTGCTCGGCACGCTGGTGGTCTTCACGTTCGATCCCGACATCCCGGCCAGCTGAGCCCACCACACGGAGTTCGCACATCATGCAGTTTCACAAGTACGACGTGGTGATCGTCGGAGCCGGCGGCGCCGGCATGCGGGCGGCCATCGAAGCGGGCCAGCGCTCCCGCACGGCGGTGCTCACCAAGCTCTACCCGACGCGTTCGCACACCGGCGCAGCGCAGGGCGGCATGTGCGCCGCGCTGGCGAACGTCGAAGAGGACAACTGGGAGTGGCACACCTTCGACACGGTCAAGGGTGGCGACTACCTCACCGACCAGGACGCCGCGGAGATCATGGCCAAGGAGGCCATCGACGCGGTGCTCGACCTCGAGAAGATGGGGCTGCCGTTCAACCGGACCCCCGAGGGCAAGATCGACCAGCGGCGCTTCGGCGGTCACACCCGTGACCACGGCAAGGCGGCGGTGCGCCGCTCCTGCTACGCGGCCGACCGCACCGGTCACATGATCCTGCAGACGCTGTACCAGAACTGCGTCAAGCACGGCATCGAGTTCTTCAACGAGTTCTACGTGCTCGACATCGCGCTCACCGAGACCGCCGACGGCCCGGTGGCCTCCGGCGCGATCGCCTACGAGCTCGCGACCGGCGAGATCCACGTCTTCCAGGCCAAGTCGATCGTGTTCGCCACGGGCGGCTTCGGCAAGGTCTTCAAGACCACGTCCAACGCGCACACCCTGACCGGCGACGGGATGGGCATCTACGCGCGCAAGGGCCTCCCGCTCGAGGACATGGAGTTCTACCAGTTCCACCCGACCGGCCTCGCCGGCCTCGGCATCCTGCTCACCGAGGGCGCCCGCGGTGAGGGCGCGATCCTGCGCAACGAGTCGGGCGAGCGGTTCATGGAGCGCTACGCCCCCACCATCAAGGACCTCGCACCACGCGACATCGTCGCCCGGTCGATGGTGCTCGAGGTGCTGGAGGGCAGGGGCGCCGGTCCGAACAAGGACTACGTCTACCTCGACTGCACCCACCTCGGTGCCGAGGTGCTGGAGACGAAGCTGCCCGACATCACCGAGTTCGCGCGCACGTACCTCGGCGTCGACCCGGTGAAGGAGCCGGTGCCGGTGTACCCCACCGCGCACTACGCGATGGGCGGCATCCCGACCAACGTGCACGGCGAGGCGCTGCGGGACAACGAGCACGTCATCCCCGGCCTCTACGCCGCGGGTGAGGTCGCCTGCGTGTCGGTGCACGGCGCCAACCGGCTCGGCACCAACTCGCTGCTCGACATCAACGTGTTCGGCCGCAGGGCGGGCATCGCCGCCGCCGAGTACGCGCAGGGCCGCGAGCACGTGGAGCTGCCCGAGGCGCCGGCGAAGATGGTCGAGGGCATGGTCGAGCACCTGCGCACCGCGCACGGCGGCGAGCGCGTCGCCGACATCCGCACCGAGTTGCAGCAGACGATGGACGCCAACGCGGCGGTGTACCGCACCGAGGACACGCTGAAGCAGGCGCTCACCGACGTGCAGGCGCTCAAGGAGCGCTACGGCCGGATCTCGGTGCAGGACAAGGGCAAGCGGTACAACACCGACCTGCTCGAGGCCATCGAGCTGGGCTTCCTGCTCGATCTCGCCGAGCTGCTCGTCAACGCGGCGCTGGCCCGGAAGGAGTCCCGCGGCGGCCACGCCCGCGAGGACTACCCGAACCGGGACGACGTCAACTTCATGCGGCACTCGATGTCGTACAAGATCCTGCCGGAGAAGGAGGACCCGGACGCCCCGCTGGGCCTCAACGGGTTCATCTCGGACATCCGGCTGGACTACAAGCCGGTGACCTTCACCCGGTACGAGCCGATGGAGCGGAAGTACTGATGCCTTCCGACGTACTCCTTCCCGCGGAGGAAGCGAAATGACCGCTGTAGCTGAAAGCACCGTCCACGACACGTCGCAGATCCCGGCGCCGGAGGGCTCGCTCACCGTCACGGTGAAGATCCAGCGTTTCAACCCGGAGATCGACGACGAGCCGCACTGGGAGTCCTACGACGTCCCGGCGCTGCCGACGGACCGCGTGCTGAACCTGCTGATGAACATCAAGAACTACGTGGACGGCACGCTGTCGTTCCGTCGTTCTTGCGCGCACGGCATCTGCGGGTCGGACGCGATGCAGATCAACGGCATCAACCGCCTCGCGTGCAAGGTGCTCGTGAAGGACCTGCTGGCCAAGAAGGGCAAGCAGACCACCATCACGGTCGCGCCGATCAAGGGCCTGCCCACGATGAAGGACCTCTATGTCGACATGGAGCCCTTCTTCGAGGCCTACCGCGCGGTGAAGCCGTACCTCATCGCGTACGGCAACGAGCCGACGCGCGAGCGGATCCAGTCGGCGGCCGACCGGGAGCGCTTCGACGACACGACCAAGTGCATCCTGTGCGCCTGCTGCACCTCCTCGTGCCCGGTGTACTGGGCGGACGGGTCGTACTTCGGCCCTGCCGCGATCGTCAACGCGCACCGGTTCATCTTCGACTCGCGCGACGAGGCCTCCGAGGAGCGGCTGGACATCCTCAACGACGCCGAGGGCGTGTGGCGCTGCCGCACGACGTTCAACTGCACCGACGCCTGCCCCCGTGGCATCCAGGTGACCAAGGCGATCCAGGAGGTCAAGCGCGCCCTGCTCTTCAAGCGCGTCTGACCCTTTCGCCCTGTCCGCAGTGAAGGCCACCATGCCTGCGTTCAACGCAGTGATGGTGGCCTTCACTGCGTTCGGGCCTACCTCCGCGGGGGTAGCGGGGCGGGGTGAGGTGTCATCTCTGGGGTGACGACGTCGCGGGGGTTCGGCCCTTAGCGTTGCGTGCGTGGTACAGGAAACTGGGAAGCGGTCACCGGGGCTGTCCAAGCTCGCGATCTTCGGGCTGGCGCTGCTCGCCGTGCCGCGCGTGGTCGCGCACGACCTGGACCTGGTGGGTCCAGCGGTCAACGCGCTGCTCGTGTGGGTGCCGCTGGTGATCTGGGTGACCGTGGTGCTGGTGAGGCGGGTCGAGAACCCGTTCCTGACGTTGCTCGCGGTCGGCCTGGTGTACGGGATCCTCCTCGCCATCGGCCACCAGGTGTTCTGGGAGGAGTCGTTCGACGACCCGCCCGCGCTCGGCGGCAACCTGGCCGGCGTGCTGTCCCCCGGTACGGAGACCGTGGTGCTGCGTGGCTTCGCGTTCCTCAGCAGCGTGGTGACGGGCACGGCGGTCGGTGCGGCCACCGGTGCCGTCGCGTGGCTGCTCTCCCGGCTCCGGCGCTCCTGAGGGGCGTCTCCCAACCCTACGGGCGACGGGGCGGGGGCCGTTCCCTAGACCTCCGCGCAGGCGGCGCGGGCGGCGGCCATCGACTCCCGGAAGCCCTCGCTCTCGGCGTCCATGCGGCGCTGGACGTAGTTGACCACGTCTCGCAGCGCCTCGTTCACCGGTTCGTAGGCGCCGTCCGCCTCGGCAGCCGCGCCGGCGAGGGACGAGGCCGCCGACAGCCGGTACAACCCGGTCAGGTCGGCCTCCAGGTCGACGTGGGGCGTGCGGGCCACGAGGTCGCACGCCGCCGTGGCGTCGGCCTGCGCTCCCTCGGCGTCACCGGAGGAGCTGAGCAGCCAGCCCAGCCCCACGCCTCCCCCACCGAGGAGGACGCCGACGAGCAGGCCGAGCAGGAGCGGAGCGCGTCGAGAGCGCGGTGCGGGCGGCTGCGGCTGGAACTGGGTCACGATCGGTTGACGTCCTTTGAGTCGGCGCGGTTCCGGGTCGCGCGCAGGCCGCGCCAGCCGATGACTCCGATGATCGTGCCCAGCACGAACGACACGACGGCGAGCACCAGATGCACCCAGAAGAACGGCGTCGGCGAGCCGTCCGCGGTGAAGGCGTTGTCGCTGTCCCAGAGGTTCCTGGCGAAGGTGATCCAGATGATCCAGGACCACACGCCGAAAGCAAGCAGAAAGAGTGACGTGCGGCGAGACATACGCATACCGCCCAGTATCTATCCCTGGCTCCCGGCTAGCCTGCACGGGTGCGCAGTGCTCTTCCCTTACGGGTTCTGATCGTCACCCTGCTGTCCGGTCTCCTCGCCTCGGCGGGGCTACCAGCACTGGCGCAGTCGCCGGTCGCGCGGCAGGCGCAGGCGTGCCCCAACGAGCTGCTGCCGCCGCCTCCCGTGGACACCTCCGAGAAGCCGCCGCCGGGGCAGCCGTCCCCGGTCCCGCTGCCGGTGCCCGACGAGCCGGCGGGCGGCGAGCGCATGGCCGAATGCGGCTATGTGGTGCCGCCGACCGCCCCGGCCCCGCCCGAGCCGGACACGGCGGCCTCCTGGCTGCTGCAGGACATGGAGACCGGCGAGGTGCTCGCCGCGAAGGACCCGCACGGCCGCCAGCGGCCCGCGTCGCTCATCAAGACCCTGCTCGCACTCGTGGTGATCGACGAGCTGTCTCCCGAACACGTGGTGATCCCGACCGTCGAGGACGCCAACCAGGAATGCACGTGCGTGGGCATCGTCGCGGGCTCGCGGTACACAGTGGACGATCTGCTGCACGCGTTGCTGATGCGCTCCGGCAACGACGTCGCGCACGCGCTCGGCACGGCGCTGGGCGGCGTGCCGACAGCGGTCGGCAAGATGAACGCGCTCGCGAAACGACTCGGCGCCGAGGACACCCGCGCGGCCACACCGTCCGGTTTGGACGGGCCGGGGATGATGACGTCGGCCTACGACATGAGCCTGATCTTCGGCTACGCCATGCGGCAGCCGGAGTACGCCGACGCGGTGGGCACGCAGCACATGGACTTCCCCGGCGGCACCGGCCAGCCGAGCTACCCGATCTACAACGACAACCAGCTGTGGGACGGCTACGAGGGCTTCCTCGGCGGCAAGACAGGCTTCACCGACGACTCGCGCCACACCTACGCCGGCGCCGCCGAGCGGGACGGCACCAGGATCTCGGTGATCATGCTGCGCACCGAGCAGCGCCCCGTCCGCGTGGCGGAGCAGGCCAAGGCGCTGCTCGACTACGGCTTCGCACTGGCGGCCTCCGGCGCCGACCCGGTCGGCCAGGTGACCATTCCCGACCCGGCCGAGGTCGACGAGGCGGCAGCGGGCGAAAGCGACTCCGGCGACGTGTCGGCCGCGTCGTCGAGCGTCACCGACCCGTTCGGCACCACCGGCTGGATCGTCACGCTGATCGTGATCGTCATCGTGGCCATCGGCCTGCTCATCGGACACCGGAAGGGCCTGCTCCAGCGCCCGGAGTGAGGTGCGGTCCCCTGGTCAGCCGCCCGCAGTGAAGGCCACCTTCACTGCGTTGAACGCAGGCATGGTGGCCTTCACTGCGGTTGGCTGGGATCAGGCGGGGCGGGTCAGCCGCCGCGTGACTCGCAGCAGTTGTCCGTCGCCGCGTCCTGCGCGGTGTGCTCGGCGTTCTCGGTCTCGCGGCCGGTGGGCAGTGTCTCCCTCGCCGCGATCCACAGCACCAGCGCGAGCGCGGCAACGGCGCCCGTGACGGCGAACGCAGCGCCGTAGGACCAGCGTTCCGCGATCGCGCCCGCCGCGAGCGGGCCCACCACGGCGCCGACGTCGGCCGCCATCTGGAAGCCCGCGAGCACCGAGCCGCCGCGCGCCTTCGCCCCGAGGACGTCGGCGACCGCGGCGCTCTGCGACGGGTTCAGCGCGCCCGATCCGACCCCGGCCACGAGCGAGGCCGCCAGGAAGATCCACGGGTTGTCGGTGATGCCGAGGAAAACCGTGCCCACCACGAGCAGCGCGAGCCCCGCCACGGCGGGCGGCTTGCGCCCCCTGCGGTCGGCATAGCGACCAGCGAGCAGCAGCACCGCCGCGTTGGCGCCCGCGAAAACGGCGAGCGCGAAGCCGGTGAACGACTCGTCCTTGGCCAGCACGGCCGTGACGAACAGCGGCATGAGCGACATGCGCACGCCGAGCACGACCCAGCCGTTGGCTAGGTTCGACATGAGCGCCGCCCGGTAGGTGGGGTGGCGAAGCGCCTGCCGGAACGTCATCGCGGGCGCGCCGTCGTCGGCCTGCCGGGAGGCCAGCGCGGAGTGCCGCAGCTGCCACCACACGAGCACGGTGGTGAGCACCAGCGCGAGCCCGTAGGCCAGGAACGGCGCCCGCAGCGATACGGCGACCAGCCCGCTGCCGAGTACCGGGCCGGCGATGCCGCCCAGCAGGAAGCTCGTGCCCCACAGCCCGGACGCCCTACCCCGCAGGTGCACCGGCGAGATGCGGATGAGCAGGCCGATCGCGGACACCGTGAACATCGTCGAGCCCACGCCGCTCGCCGAGCGGAACAGCAGCAGCTGCCAGTAGTCGGTGGCGAACGCGCACGCGATGGTGCCGACGGCGACGATCGAAAGCCCCCACAGGTAGGTGGGCCGCTCGCCGAACCGCGTCACCAGCCGCCCGCTCGCCGGCGCGAAGGCCAGCCGCACCAACGCGAACGCGCTGACCACGAACGACGCCGCCGTCACACCCACGTCGAAGCTCGCCGCGAAGTTGGGCAGCGCGGGCCCGATCAGTCCGTAGCCGATGGCGATGAGGAAGCTCGCCCCCACCAGGACGTAGATCTCCCTCGGCAGCTTCGTCTGTTCCGGCGCCGTCACCGTGTCGCTCACGCTCACCCCTTCGCTTACAGAGCGAGCTTAATTGAGGGGGACGACGACCAGCCCTCAGCGACGACGGCGGCCGAGCCAGCCCAGCAGCGCCCCTGCGCCGAACGCGCCGGCCGCGAGCCCGGCGCCCGCACCCCGCTGCACCTGGACGTTCGGCCTGATCACCGCCGGTGGCGGCGGTGCGACCCTGCGGACGACGTTCTCCCGCGCCGTCGCCGTCCACGCCGTGACGAACAGCAGGAATCGCGAGACGAGGTTGGCGAACACCAGCAGACCGATGATCGGACCGAACAGCGCCCCGCTCGGCGAGCTCGTGACACTCGCCAGGTACACCGTGGCGACCTGCTTGAGCACCTCGAACCCGACCGCGGCGAGCACGGCACCCTTCACCGCGCTGCGCACGCTCACCTTCTCCCTCGGCAGCTGAGAGATCACCCACAGAAAAACGAGCACGTTCGCGGCCAGCGCGAGCACGATCGTCGCCAGCCGCAGCAGGAAACGCGCCCACGCCGCGTCGTCGAGCCCCACCAGCTCCAGCAGGAAGTTGCCGACCCCGCCGCCCACGGCGGTCAGACCGAACGACACCGCGAGCGCCAGCCCGAGGCCGACGAGCGCAACGAGGTCCTTGACCTTCGTCGACAGGAACGGCAGCTGCCTCTTCTCCTGGCCCCACTGCGCGGTGAGCGCGTCACGGAGGTTGGTCATCCAGCCCAGCCCCGAGTAGAACGCCAGAAGCAGACCGAGCACGCCCACGCCCGCCCTGGAGTCGAGGGCGGCGTCGACGATCGTGGCGAGGAAGTCGCCGAGCCCCTCGGGTGCCGAGGAGATGATCCCGTCCCGCAGTTCCCGCAACGCGGCCTCGTTGCCGGCCAGGATGAAGCCCGCCACCGAGAACCCGACCATCAGCAGCGGGAACAGCGACAGCACTGAGAAGTAGGTGATCGCGGCGGCGTAGTGATTGCCATAGCGCTCGGAGAAGGCGTCGTTGGCTCTGATGACGTGGTCGAACCAGGGATACTTCCTGCGCAACCGCGGCAGCAGCTTTTCCTTTTCCGCCTTCTGTTCCGTCACGCGATGACGCTAACCAGGGGCAACGCCCCCCGCAACGCGAACGCTCAGGACCGGTGCCGCTGACCTCGCGCACCTGGTAGCCCGAAGCCAGAGCGCCGACGAGTGTGGTTGCCGCGAGGAGCGGTCCGTGTCGCGGGTCAGGTGGGGAGGGGGGTTCTGCCGTAGGTGGTGGTGCGTTGGCGGGAGGGTCGTCCGGCGAGGGTGGCGAGGTGGTTGAGTTCGGTGGTGGTGCGGGAGGAGCCGTGTTCGGAGCCGGCCATGCGGGAGATGGTTTCTTCCATGAGGGTGCCGCCGATGTCGTTGGCGCCGCCGCGGAGGATGTGGGCGGTGCCGTGGTCGCCGAGTTTGACCCAGGAGCATTGCACGTTGTCGATGCGGCCGTGCAGGGCGAGGCGGGCGAAGGCGTGCACGGCGCGGTTGTCGCGTGTGGTGGGGCCGGGGCGGGCGAGGCCGGCGAGGTAGATGGGGGCGTTGGTGTGCACGAACGGCAGTCCGACGAATTCGGTGAAGCCGCCGGTGTCTTCGGCGATGCCGGCGAGCACGCGCAGGTGGCCGAGCCAGTGGCCGGGGTGGTCGACGTGGCCGTACATCATGGTGCTGGAGGAGGGGATGCCGAGCCGGTGGGCGGTGGTGATCACGTCGATCCAGGTTTGGGCGGGCAGTTTGCCTTTGGTGAGTACCCAGCGGACGTCGTCGTCGAGGATTTCGGCGGCGGTGCCGGGGATGGAGCCCAGGCCGGCGTCGCGCAGTTCGGTGAGCCATTCCCGCACGCTGACTCCGGCTTTGGCCGCGGCGGAGACGATTTCCATGGGGGAGAAGGCGTGGACGTGCATGTCCGGCACCGCGGTCTTGATGGCGCGGACGATGTCGGCGTAGTAGCCGATGGGCAGTTTGGGGTCGATGCCGCCCTGCATGCAGATCTCGGTGGCCCCGGCCTGCGCGGCCTCGACGGCGCGGGCGGCGACGTCCTCGGTGGAGAGCCGGTAGGCGTCCGGGTCGCGTTCGCGCTGGGCGAAGGCGCAGAACCGGCAGCCCACGTAGCAGACGTTGGAGAAGTT
>NZ_QEQT01000107.1:0-117375 GCF_003311655.1 Prauserella sp. PE36
AATAGTCTTTGGTCCACAAATCCTCGAGCAACCACCATCCGAACACTCGCCGGATCCAGTGGCCACCCCCACACCAGCCAAAACCAGCGCGGGAAGTGAAAATGCTCCTTAGAAAGGAGGTGATCCAGCCGCACCTTCCGGTACGGCTACCTTGTTACGACTTCGTCCCAATCGCCAGTCCCACCTTCGACCACTCCCCCCGGGCGAACCCGGTTGGGCCATGGGCTTCGGGTGTTACCGACTTTCGTGACGTGACGGGCGGTGTGTACAAGGCCCGGGAACGTATTCACCGCAGCAATGCTGATCTGCGATTACTAGCGACTCCGACTTCACGCAGTCGAGTTGCAGACTACGATCCGAACTGAGACCGGCTTTAAGGGATTCGCTCCACCTCACGGTATCGCAGCCCTCTGTACCAGCCATTGTAGCATGTGTGAAGCCCTGGACATAAGGGGCATGATGACTTGACGTCATCCCCACCTTCCTCCGAGTTGACCCCGGCAGTCTCCCACGAGTCCCCGGCATAACCCGCTGGCAACATAGGACAAGGGTTGCGCTCGTTGCGGGACTTAACCCAACATCTCACGACACGAGCTGACGACAGCCATGCACCACCTGTACACAGGCCACAAGGGAACCGACATCTCTGCCGGAATCCTGTGCATGTCAAGCCCAGGTAAGGTTCTTCGCGTTGCATCGAATTAATCCACATGCTCCGCCGCTTGTGCGGGCCCCCGTCAATTCCTTTGAGTTTTAGCCTTGCGGCCGTACTCCCCAGGCGGGGCGCTTAATGCGTTAGCTACGGCACGGGATACGTGGACAGCACCCCACACCTAGCGCCCAACGTTTACAGCGTGGACTACCAGGGTATCTAATCCTGTTCGCTCCCCACGCTTTCGCTCCTCAGCGTCAGTATCGGCCCAGAGACCCGCCTTCGCCACCGGTGTTCCTCCTGATATCTGCGCATTCCACCGCTACACCAGGAATTCCAGTCTCCCCTACCGAACTCAAGTGATGCCCGTATCGACCGCAAGCCCCAAGTTAAGCCTGGAGTTTTCACGGCCGACGTGACACACCGCCTACGAGCTCTTTACGCCCAATAATTCCGGACAACGCTCGCACCCTACGTATTACCGCGGCTGCTGGCACGTAGTTAGCCGGTGCTTCTTCTCCAGGTACCGTCAGTCACCCTTCGTCCCTGGCGAAAGAGGTTTACAACCCGAAGGCCGTCATCCCTCACGCGGCGTCGCTGCATCAGGCTTCCGCCCATTGTGCAATATTCCCCACTGCTGCCTCCCGTAGGAGTCTGGGCCGTGTCTCAGTCCCAGTGTGGCCGGTCGCCCTCTCAGGCCGGCTACCCGTCACCGCCTTGGTAGGCCATCACCCCACCAACAAGCTGATAGGCCGCGGGCTCAACCTGTACCGCCGAAGCTTTCCACCACCACAGATGCCTGCAATGGTCCTATCCGGTATTAGACCCAGTTTCCCAGGCTTATCCCAGAGTACAGGGCAGATTACCCACGTGTTACTCACCCGTTCGCCACTCATCCACCCAGCAAGCTGAGCTTCAGCGTTCGACTTGCATGTGTTAAGCACGCCGCCAGCGTTCGTCCTGAGCCAGGATCAAACTCTCCAACAATGCTGTCAAAGAAACCTGGCTATCAAACAACAATAGCCTCAAAGAAACCCACAAAAAAGGGGCAAAACTATCAAAGACTACAAGCTCACAAACACACTGTTGAGTTCTCAAACAACACGATGTTGTATTTCCAGCTTTTTGACCCGAAGCGTCGTGCAACTTCAAGACTTATGTCGGAAGACTTAGCTCGGAAGTTGTACCCGCTTCAGGGCCGACCAGTAACGCTACCCGGTACGTTTCGCGGTGTCAACCCGCTCGTCCCGGCCGCTCCTGGCGACGAAGAGAAGATTACACGCCCTGGAACAGGCCGGAACGAGGGGGGTACCTAACGTGAGTATTCGCAGGTCAGGGCCTGTTTCTCACAGCACGGGCAGCAGCGTGCGGAGTTCGTAGGGAGTGACCGCGCTCCGGTAGTTGTCCCACTCGACGCGCTTGTTCCGGAGGAAGAAGTCGTAGACGTGCTCGCCGAGGGCATCCGGCAGCAGCTCCGACTGCTCCATCTCCGTGAGCGCCTCACCCAGGTTCTGGGGCAGCTCGGCGTAGCCGGCGGCCTTGCGCTCGGAGTCCGACAGCGTCCAGATGTTGTCCTCGGCGGCGGGCGGTAGCTCGTAGCCCTTCTCAACGCCCTTCAGTCCGGCGGCGAGGATCACCGAGTACGCGAGGTAGGGGTTGCACGCCGAGTCCAGCGTGCGGATCTCCACCCGGCGCGACGACGCCTTGCCGGGCGAGTACATCGGCACCCTCACCAGCGCCGAGCGGTTCGCCCTTCCCCACGACACCGTCGTCGGGGCTTCTCCGCCCCTGATCAGGCGCTTGTAGGAGTTGACCCACTGGTTGGTGACCGCCGAGATCTCCCTCGCGTGGTGCAGGAGCCCCGCGACGAACGCCTTGCCCGTGTCCGACAGCTCGTACGGATCCTCCGGGCTGTAGAAGGCGTTCTGATCACCTTCGAACAGCGAGACGTGCGTGTGCATACCCGAGCCGGGCTGGCCGGTGAAGGGCTTCGGCATGAACGTCGCGCGCACGCCCTGCGTGAGGGCGACCTCCTTGACGACGTACCGGAACGTCATGACGTTGTCGGCCATCGTCAGCGCGTCGGCGTAGCGCAGGTCGATCTCCTGCTGGCCGGGAGCGCCCTCGTGATGGCTGAACTCCACCGAGATGCCCATCGCCTCGAGCGCCTCGATGGCGTGCCTGCGGAAGTGGGTCGCCGTGGCGTGGCTGGCCTGGTCGAAGTAGCCGCCGTTGTCCGCGGGCTCCGGCTCGCTGCCGTCCTCGGGGAGGCTGGCGAGCAGGAAGAACTCGATCTCCGGGTGCACGTAGCAGGTGAAGCCGGCCTCCCCCGCCTTCGAGAGCTGCCTGCGCAGCACGTGCCGGGGATCGGCCCACGACGGCGAGCCGTCGGGCATCGCGATGTCGCAGAACATCCGCGCCGAGTAGTGCCCGCCCTCCGGCGTCTCCCAGGGCAGCACCTGGAACGTCGACGGGTCGGGCTTGGCGACCATGTCCGACTCGTAGACGCGCGCGAAGCCCTCGATGGCCGAGCCGTCGAACCCGATCCCCTCGCTGAAGGCCCCCTCCAGCTCGGCGGGCGCCACGGCGACCGACTTCAGAAAACCGAGCACGTCGGTGAACCAGAGCCGCACGAACCGGATGTCGCGTTCCTCCAGCGTGCGCAGCACGAACTCCTGCTGGCGATCCATGCCGCGACCCTAAACGCGGCTTGTTAACTCAATGTTTCGGGGTTGCGCGCTCGTTCGGGCGAATCCGCAGCGACATCAGGGCCGCGAACGCGCAGAGCCCACCCGCGACGTACCACGCGAGGTCGTAGGAGCCGAGGTGGTCGCGGGTCACCCCGGCACCGAACGCCGCGAAGGCCGCTCCCACCTGGTGCGAGGCGAACACCCAGCCGAACACGATCGGGCCCGCCATTCCGAAACGTTCCCGGCACAGCGCGACCGTCGGCGGGACCGTGGCCACCCAGTCCAGGCCGTAGAAGACGATGAACGCCCACATCGGCGGTTCGGTGGTGGGCGCGAAGAGCTGCGGCAGCACGATCAGCGAGGCGCCTCTGAGGGTGTAGTAGGCGCCGAGCAGCCAGCGCGGGTCGACGCGGTCGGTCAGCCAGCCCGACGCGATCGTGCCCGCGATGTCGAAGAGGCCCACCAGCGCCAGCAGTCCGGCCGCGGTGGTGTGGGGCATCCCGTGGTCGTGTGCCGCGGGCACGAAGTGGGTGCCGATGAGACCGTTCGTCGAGGCACCACAGATCGCGAATCCGCCAGCGAGCAGCCAGAACGTCGGCGTGCGGGCGGCGTCGCGCAGCACGGTGAGCGCACGGACCGCGCTGCCCTTCGGCGCCGGGGGCGGCTCCTCCTCCGCCTCTCCCCCGTACGGGGTCGTGCCGACGTCACTGGGCCGGTCACGCAGCAGGAGCAGCACCACCGGCACGACGGCGAGCGCGGCACCGGCCACCGTCAACGACGCGGGTCGCCAGCCGTGCTCGGTCGCCAGCGCCGCGATCAACGGCAGGAAGACGAGCTGTCCGGCGGCGCCCGCCGCCGTGAGCACCCCGCTCACGAGTCCCCGGTGCCGCACGAACCACCTGCTCGTGACGGTCGCGACGAACGCCAGCGCCATCGCACCGGTACCAGTGCCGACCAGCACACCCCAGCACAGCAGCAGCTGCCAGCTCGCCGTCATGAAGACCGTGAGCCCGCTGCCCGCCGCCACGAGCAGCAGCGCACCGGCGACGACGCGCCGCATGCCCAGCCGCTCCATCAGCGCGGCGGCGAACGGGGAGATGAAGCCGTAGAGCAGGAGGTTGATCGACACGGCCGCCGAGATCGTGCCCCGTGACCAGCCGAACTCGTGATGCAGCGGGTCGATCAGCACGCTCGGGGCCGCCCGGAAGCCGGCAGCGCCGACGAGGGCGACGAACGCGGCCACGGCGACGAGCCAGGCCCAGTGGACACGGCGGGAACGCAGCGGTACGGCGCGAACTTCGGTCACGGGCAACAGCCTGAAGAACAACGATGATCCACACGAGCGGCAAGAATGCCAATATGTGCAAGAATCTTGCCATGCACAGGGTCGTCGTACTCGCGATCTCCAAAGCCGTCGGCTACGACATGCAGATTCCGCCCGCGATCTTCAAGGCCGCCCGGCGGAACGGCCGACCGCTCTACGACGTGCGGATCTGCGGGGTCGACGACCAACCGGTGCGCGTCAGCGCCGGCTACAGCGCCGTGCTCGAACACGGGCCGGAGGCGCTCGACGACGCCGACACCGTGATCATCCCCGGCACGCACGTCGAAGGACCCCGCCGCCACGGCACGCTGCCCGACGACATCGCGGCCGCGCTGGATCGCGTGCCCGCGCACGCGCGGATCATGTCGATCTGCACGGGTGCCTTCGTGCTCGGTGCGGCCGGCCTGCTCGATGGCAGGCCCGCCACCACGCACTGGGCCTTCGCCCAGAACTTCCGCGCCCTCTACCCGAAGGTCCGTCTCGACGAGAACGTGCTGTTCGTCGACGACGGCGACGTGCTGAGCTCGGCCGGGCTGGCCGCGGGCGCCGACCTTTGCCTGCACGTCATCCGCGCCGATCACGGCAGCGAGGTCGCCAACTCCGCCGCCCGCTACTGCGTGGTGCCGCCGTGGCGGGACGGCGGGCAGTCGCAGTTCATCGACCGGCCGCTGGTCGAGGCCGGGGTCGGCAGCACGGCGCCGACGAGGGCGTGGGCGCTGGAACGGCTCGGCGAGCCGCTCGATCTGGCCACGCTCGCGGCCCACGCCAACATGAGCCTGCGGACGTTCAGCAGGCGCTTCCGGGAGGAGACCGGCCTGCCGCCGCACACCTGGCTGACGCGGCAGCGAGTGCTCCACGCGCGGCATCTGCTCGAGACGACGGACCTGCCCGTCGACCGGGTCGCCGCCGAGTCGGGTCTCGGCAGCGCGGCGTCGCTGCGCCAGCACCTCAACGCGGCGATCGGGGTGTCCCCGCTGGCGTACCGGAAAACGTTCTCCCAGCGAGCGGGAGGCGTGAGCGAAAGGGTCGAAACGCACCGCTAACGTAGGTCGCATGGTGTCCCGACGGATCCTGCTCGTCGTCCTCGCGCTCGGGTTGCTCACCGGCTGCACGTCGGCGCCGGGCACCAGCGGCCCCCTGCCCGACGGAGCCACGCTGGTCGACGCCTCGGCCGATGCCCTGCGCGACCTCGAGAGCGTGCGGTTCGACTTCCGCGTGAGTAGTGCGATCCCCGGGCTTTCCATCCGCGCCGTCGACGGCGTGGCACGGCGCTCGGACGGGCGGTACGGCTACGCGCGCGGTGACGCCGACGTGCAGCGGCACACCGACCGGGCGCAGTACGACTTCTTGCTCTCCGGCGACCGGCTACGGCTGACCGACCGCGACGGCGACCAGTTCGAGCAGGCCGTGCCCGAGCAGTTCGTGCCCGCCCGGATCCTCGACCCGGAGCACGGCCTCTACCAGCTGCTCACCCACGCGACCGCGCTGCAGACCGAGACCCGCGAGGAGCTCGACGACGTGACCGCGTACCGGGTCAACGGCGAGCTGTCGCGAAAGGTCGTCTCGCAGCTCGTGCCGGGCATCCAGGCCGACGTCGACGTGAAGTTCTGGGTCAGCGAGCAGCAGAACCGCAACCTTCTCCGGCTCTGGATCCAGGTGCCGCCGCGGCAGAAGAACGAGGGCTCGGTGATGCTCGAACTCGCGCTCTCCGACCACAACCGGCCCGTCGAGAGCATGCAGGACTAGCAGCGGGCCCCTTCTTCGGGGAGTGTGCCCTCGACGAGGTACTCGACGCCGATGTCGTCGACGCAGGAGACGCCCTGCAGGAACACCGTGTGCTGGTTGCCCTCGTACGTGAGCAAAGCTCCCTTCATCGCCTTCGCCAGGTTGACTCCGGCCTGGTACGGGGTCGCCGGGTCGTTGGTCGTGGAGATGACGAGGGCGGGCGGCACGCCCTCGACGTTCGGCAGGTGGGGCTCCGAGGTGTTGGGCACAGGCCAGAAGGTGCACGCGTCACGGGCCGACGACGGGGGCGTTCCCGGGTCGAGGAACGGCGCGACCTTGGCGTAGCGCTCCTGCGCCTCGCGGATCTTGTTCTTGTCCGTGACCCTCGGGTCGTCGACACAGCGGACGGCGACGAACGCGTCCTGCGTGGTCGAGTACTCGCCGTTCGCGCTCCGCTCGTTGTACATGTCGGCGAGCCCCATGAGCGCGCTGCCCCGGCCCTGCCTCAGCTCGCCGAGCGCGCTGTTGAGGTGCTCCCACAGCTGCTCGGTGTAGAGCGCCTGGATGGTGCCGGTGGTGGCGTCCTCGTAGGAGAGGCCACGCCCGTCGCCGACCTGGACGGGGTTGTCGATGAGCGGGCGGGTGAGGTCCTGGTAGGCCTTGGTCGCGCCGGCGGGGTCGCTGCCCAGCGCACAATCCTGCTGCTGCGCACACCAGCCGGCAAACTCGCCGAACGCCTTGCCGAAGCCCTCGCCCTGCGCGACCAGCGACTCCACGAGGTCCTGCTCCGGGTCGAGCGCACCGTCGAGCACGAGCGCGCGCACGTTCTTGGGGAACGCCTCGGCGTAGGTGTAGCCGATGCGCGTGCCGTAGGAGTAGCCGAGGTAGCTGAGCTTCTCGTCGCCGAGCACCGAGCGCAGCACGTCGAGGTCCTTCACGACGTCGCGCGTGCCGAGGTGGGCCAGCATGTCCTTGCCGTGTTCGGTGCGCTGGGCACACCGCTGCGCGAACTCCCGCTCCTGCCGCTCCGTCTCGGCGACGCCCTGCGGGGTGCCGTCGAGCTCGGAGTCGTCGCCGCGATCCGCGTCGCGCTCGTCGCCGGTGAGGCACTGCACGGCGGGCTCGCTCGCGCCGATCCCGCGCGGGTCGAAGCCGACGATGTCGAAGCGCTCGCCCAGCTCCTGGTTCGCGACACCGGGGGCGAGCGAGGCCGCGGCGGTCATCCCGGACGCACCCGGACCGCCGGGGTTGAGCACGAGGGATCCGATCTTGTCGTCGCCGCTGGCCCGCTGGCGCAGCACGCCGAGGGTGATCGTGGTGCCCTCGGGATCGGAGTAGTCGAGCGGCACGGTCAGCCGCGCGCATTCGAGGCCGTCGCCCTGAAACGTGGAGCGGGCGCTGTCCGATGTCGCGTAGGGCGCACAGTCGCCCCAGTCCAGCGCCTGGCCGTAGAACCGGTCGAGGCCGGCGGGCACTGGGCCGGTCGGGCCGGTCGGCTCCGACCTCGGCTCCGAGTCCGAGGCCGACGAGCAGGCCACCAACCCGCTCAAGGCGAGTAGACAGGCAGCCAGGGACAGGTAGCGTTTCTGCGCGGGCACATGTCGATCGTGCCATTGGCACAGGAACTCGACGGCACCAGCATTGCGTTGGGCGTGGCAGAGACTCGAGATGGGAGACCACGGGTGGCGTTGATGAGCCGGGTGGGCAAACGGCTGCGCAGGATCATCCAGCGCCCGGGGAGCGTGGAGCTCACGCGCTACGAGGCGCTGCTCCCCGCGATCGAGAAGCGGGAATCCGAGCTGGAGGGCCTCTCCGACGAGCAGCTCACCGACGCCGCCGCCGCGCTGCGGAAGGTGGACCCCTTCGGCAACGAGCAGCTGATCGCCCTGTGTGCGCTCGGCCGGGAGGCGGCCCGCCGCGGGCTCGGCGAGCGCGCGTTCGACGTGCAGCTGCTCGGCACGATGGGCCTGCTGTCCGGCCACGTGGTGCAGATGGCGACAGGCGAGGGCAAGACACTCGCCGGCGCGCTGGCGGCGGCAGGGTACGCGCTGCAGGGCAAGCGCGTGCACGTCATCTCGGTGAACGACTACCTCGCCCGCCGCGACGCGGAGTGGATGCGCCCGGTGTACGAGCGGCTGGGCGTGCGGGTCGGCTGGGTGGAGCCGTCGCTCACCGCGGAGGAGCGGCGCGAGGCGTACTCGGCCGAGGTCTGCTACGGCGCGGTGAGCGAGATCGGGTTCGACGTGCTGCGCGACCGGCTGATCACGCGGGAGGAAGACCGCGCGCAGGCGTCGCCGGACGTGGCGATCGTCGACGAGGCCGACTCGGTGCTGGTGGACGAGGCCCGCGTGCCGCTCGTGATGGCCGGGTCGGTGGACGCGGGGGTCGCCGACGAGGAGGTCGCCAACATCGTCCGACGGCTGCGTCCGGGCCTGCACTACGAGACCGACGCGGACGGCCGCAACGTATGGCTCACGTCGGCGGGCGCGTCGGTGGTGGAGAAGTCGCTCGGCGGGGTGGACCTGTACGACGAGGAGGGCTCCGACCGGCTCGCGTCGGTGAACGTCGCGCTGCACGCGCACGCGCTGCTCACGCGCGACGTCGACTACCTGGTGCGCGACGGCAAGGTGCAGCTCATCAACGCCTCGCGGGGCCGGGTCGCCGAGCTGCAGCGGTGGCCGGACGGGCTGCAGGCGGCCGTGGAGGCGAAGGAGCAGCTGGCGCCATCGGACCACGGCGAGATCCTCGACTCGATCACCGTGCAGGCGCTGCTGGCCGGGTATCCGCAGGTGGCGGGCATGACGGGCACGGCGGTGGCGGTGGCCGAGCAGCTGCGCGAGTTCTACAAGCTCGAGGTGGCGGTGATCCCGCCGAACACGCCGAACATCCGCGAGGACTCGCCTGACCGGATCTACGCGTCGCCCGGCAAGAAGCTGCGGGCGATCGTCGAGGAGATCCGCACCGTGCACGAGAGCGGACGGCCGATCCTCGTCGGGACCCAGGACGTTGCCGAGTCGGAGGAGCTGGCGGAGAAGCTCGCGAAGGCGGGCCTGCCGTGCGTGGTGCTGAACGCCCGCAACGACGCCGAGGAAGCGGCGATCATCGCGGAGGCGGGTACCTACGACCGGATCACGGTGTCGACTCAGATGGCGGGCCGGGGCACCGACATCCGCCTCGGCGGCGCCGACGGGGCGGACCGGGAGCGGGTGGCCGAGCTGGGTGGGCTGCACGTCATCGGCACGGCGCGGTACCCGAGCAGCAGGCTCGACGATCAGCTGCGCGGGCGCGCGGGCCGCCAGGGAGACCCTGGCAGCTCGGTGTTCTTCGCGAGCCTCAACGACGAGCTGGTGCTGGCGAACGCTCCGGACGTACCGGAGGGCATCGAGGCCGACGACGAGACCGGGGAGATCACGGACCCGGCCGCGCACCGGCAGATCAACCACGCGCAGCGGGTGGCCGAGGGCGTGGACCTGGAGATCCACCGCAACACGTGGCGCTACACCCGGCTGATCGAGCATCAGCGGGCCGAGCTGCTGAAGTGGCGGGACGAGGTCCTGAGCACCGAGGCGGCTCGGGAGCTGCTGGAGGCGGCGGAGCCGGACCGGTTCAAGGAGCTGGCGGAGACGCTGGACGAGGACGCGCTCACGCGGGTGTGCCGTGAGGTGCTGCTGTACCACCTCGACCAGCTGTGGGCGGACCACCTGGCGTTCCTGACCGACGTGCGCGAGACGATCCACCTGCGGGCGATGGCGCGGGAGACGCCCCTGGACGAGTTCCACCGCGCGGCGATCCCGGAGTTCCACAAGATCCGTGGCGAGGCTGAGAAGCGGTCGGCGAAGACGCTGGTGGAGGCCGAGATCACCGAGGACGGCATCGACCTCGCGGCGGCGGGCGTGCGCAGGCCGACCTCGACGTGGACCTACCTGGTGCAGGACAACCCGTTCGACTCCGACGCCGAGCAGGCGTTGAAGAAGGTGCGCGGGCTACTGCGGAAAAAGCGCGGCTGAGCGGAGGCTCATCGGGGAGCAAGGGAGCTTTGCTCTCGTTTCGCGGGAGTAAAGCTCCCTTGCTCCCATTTTCGTGGGGTTCCTGAGGCGGGTGGGACACCCGGGTGCGCGCCGACACATGAGCATCGGCGCGGCCGTGCGCGAGAATGGGGGCATGCCGCAACTGCGCATCGCACTGGCCCAGGTGAACCCGACCGTCGGCGACCTGACCGGCAACTCCGAACTGATCGTCGACTGGGCGCGCAAGGCCGCGGAGGCCGGCGCGCACGTCACCGTCTTCCCCGAGATGTCCCTCACCGGTTACCCGGTCGAGGACCTCGCGCTGCGCAAGGCGTTCGCACAGGCGTCCCGGGCCCAGGTCGAGACCGTCGCCCGATCGCTGGCCGACGCCGGCTGCGGCGAGATGCTGACCTACGTCGGCTACCTCGACCAGGACGAGGAGGGCCCGCGCAACGCGGCCGCCGCGCTGCTCGGCGGCGAGATCGTGGCGAGCCAGTTCAAGCACCATCTGCCCAACTACGGCGTCTTCGACGAGCGTCGCAACTTCAAGCCCGGCCACACGCTCGACGTGGTCCGGCTGCACGGGCTCGACATCGGGATGGTGATCTGCGAGGACCTCTGGCAGGACGGCGGGCCGGTGTCCGCGCTCGGCGAGGCAGGCGTGGACCTGATCGTGTCGCCGAACGCCTCGCCGTACGAGAAGTCGAAGGACGACGTGCGCCTGCCGCTGGTCGCCGGGCGCGCCCGCGAGGCTGGGGCCCCCGTCGTCTACACCAACCAGGTCGGTGGTCAGGACGACCTCGTCTTCGACGGTGACTCGATCGTCGTCGGCGCGGACGGGCAACTGCTCGCCCGCGCGCCGCAGTTCGTGGAGCACCTGCAGGTGCTGGATCTGGACCTCCCCGCGGGCGGCCACTCCGCCGAGGGCGAGTTCGCCGGGCTGCGCGTCAGCCGCCGGATACTGAACGCCGAGCCGCTGCCCGCCTACGAGCCGCTGCCGGAGCCGACGATCAGCGAGCCGCTGTCGGAGGACGCCGAGGTGTGGTCGGCACTAGTGACCGGCCTGCGGGACTACGTCCGCAAGAACGGCTTCCGCTCGGTGATCTTCGGCTTCTCGGGCGGCATCGACTCGGCCGTCACCGCCGCGCTGGCCGTCGACGCGCTCGGGCCGGACGCCGTGCACGGGGTGTCGATGCCGTCGGAGTACTCGTCGGAGCACTCCCGTTCGGACGCCGCGGAGCTGGCGCGCAGGCTCGGCTGCCACTTCCGGACCGAACCGGTGGCGGACATGGTGAAGGTGTACGTGGACCAGCTCTCGCTCGCGGGGACCGGTCTCGCCGAGGAGAACATCCAGGCCCGCACCCGGGGCATGCTGCTCATGGCGCTGTCCAACCTGGAGGGTCACCTGGTGCTGGCCACCGGGAACAAGACCGAGCTGGCCGTGGGCTACTCGACGATCTACGGCGACGCCGTCGGTGGCTTCGCGCCGATCAAGGACGTGTTCAAGACCCACGTCTGGGCGCTCGCCCGGTGGCGCAACGCCGAGGCAGAGAAACGGGGCGAGACCCCGCCGATCCCGGAGAACTCGATCAGCAAGCCGCCGTCGGCGGAGCTGCGCCCCGGTCAGCTCGACACGGACTCGCTGCCCGACTACCCGCTGCTCGACGACATTCTCGACGACTACGTGGAGGGCGACCGCGGCTTCAAGGACCTGCTCGCGGCCGGCTTCGACGCCGAGGTGGTCGACCGGGTCGTGCGCATGGTGGACAAGGCCGAGTACAAGCGCAGGCAGTATCCACCGGGCACGAAGATCACCTTCAAGGCGTTCGGGCGGGACCGCCGGTTGCCCATGACGAACGCCTGGCGCGAGACACACTGAGGCCTAGACGGGAGCAAAGCTCCCTCGCTCCCGTCTGGCCGGAGCAAAGGGTCCCCCGCTTCCGAAAAACGGGAGCAAAGCTCCCTTGCTCCCTTGCTCCCTCAGGGCGGGGCGATTCTGTCGGACCGGGGGCGTAGCGTGCGGATCGTGGCGACACAGGGGTTCGCGGTGTACGAGACGCCGATCGGGCACTGCGGCATCGCGTGGGACGAGCACGCCGTAATCGGCAGCCAGCTGCCAGAGGGCGGTGAGGAACGGACGCGCGCCCGCATCGCGCGACGCTTCCCGGATGCCGTCGAGCAGGAACCGCCCGAACACGTCCGGCGCGCCGTCGACGCCGTCAGGGCCCTCCTGCGTGGCGAGGACTCACCCGAGCTCGCCCACGTGCCCCTGGACTTCGGCCGCGTGCCGCCCTTCCACGCGCGCGTCTACGAGGTCGCGCTCGCGATCCCGGTGGGGCGGACCATGACCTACGGCGAGATCGCGGCACAGCTCGGCGATCCCGGTTCCGCCCGCGCGGTGGGCCAGGCACTCGGCAGCAACCCGTTCGCGCCCATCGTGCCGTGCCACCGCATCCTGGCGGCCGGCGGCAAGAAGGGCGGCTTCTCCGCGCACGGCGGCACGAGGACGAAGCTGGAGATCCTCGCCATCGAGGGCGTTCACGTCGAGGAGCCCACGTTGTTCGACCTGTAGCGCCACGGCTTCAGGAACGGCGTCTCCGGCCAGCCCTCGGCCGCCGCCATGAGGGGGAACGCGGTGGCCCCGTCGATCGACTCGCGCAGGATGTCGGCGTGCCCCGCGTGGCGCGCCGTCTCCTCGATCACCCGCAACAGCACCCAGCGCACCGACCACGCCCCCACGTCGTCGGGGAACCACGGCACGTCCTTGGGCACGGGCACGGGCCTGCCGAGGTCGTCGATCCCGGCGACGATCTCCTCGGTCTCCGTGGCCACGAGCTCGTACTCGGTGATCACGTCGGCGAGCGTCTCCCCAGGGGCCATCCCGAAGTCGGCTCCGCCGTCGGGGACGTGGCCGAGCACAGTGCCCAGCCAGCCCCGCTCCGTCGCCGCCACGTGCTTGATCAACCCGCCGATGCTGAGCGCGCTGACGGTCGGTGTCGCCCTCGCCTGCTCGTCGGTGAGGCCGTACGCCGCCAGGCACAGGACGTAGCGCTGCTGCGCGAGGTACCCGAGGAGCGCCTCCCGCTCATCGGCGACCGGACCGACCAACCCGGGCATGCCACCTCCTCCCCGTCCGCACGGCGCTCACCCGCGCGAATCCTCCCATCGCGTCCGCACGTGCCGACCCGTGGTGAGCAGGTACGTCCCGCCGCACACGAGCACCGCGGCGCCGCCGAGCAGCTGCATCCGCATCACCAGGCCCACGAACTGGCCGGATGCCGCCACGCTCAGCGCTACGAGCGCCACCCACGCCGCCGACTCCACCGCCACGATGATCGAGGGCACGATCCGCCAGCGCCCCTCCCACCAGAGCAGCAATGTCACCGGGCCGAGCACGTAGACCACGCTCAACAGCACGGAGATCACGAAGTTGAGGTTGTGGGACACCGAGTGCGCGGACTGCCGGCACATCGACTCGATCGACGAGGCACAGTCGAGGGGGAACGCGGCTCGCAGGATCAGCAGCGCACCGAAGACCCCGACCGCCACGATCGTCGTCCGTGCCCGCCACTGCACGGGCGCCAGCCGCGCGAGCGGCGGGCAGGCCAGCAGGAACGCGATTCCCGCCGTGAGCTCCAGGGTGCGGAACAGCTCCCCGTACGGCTGTCCCCGCGCGCTGAGGTCGTTGGGCGCGGCGTGCAGCGGGGAAAGCCCTGTGTCGAGGAAGAACTCGGCCATCCAGCCCACTTGAGCGGTGGTGCCGATGCCGACCAGCCCCACTCCGGCCACGCGGACCGCCGCGAGAGTGTGGATGCGGTTCAGGGTCGGCAGCATGGCGAAGTACTTATCACGCTGGGCGATCAGTCGGGAACCCAACAGGTTCGCCCGGACTCCCCGCTCCGGCGTGTGAAGCTGGTCGCAGGGACTTGGACGGGACCCTTCGCGGTGCCACGCTCGTGTCATCAGCGATCCACGACCCGGGGACCTCGCACGAGGCCTCGAGGGAAGGACGGTCGACGACGATGTCCATGCCTGACAACGCGGGCGAAGTCTCCGCACCTTACGGTTCCGGCCCCTCGGCGCAGGCCACTCCGCCGCGCAAGAAGGTCCGCATTCACCACCTCCGTGAGCTGAAGGAACGCGGCGAGCCGTGGCCCATGCTCACCGCCTACGACATGTACACGGCCGAGCTGTTCGACGAGGCGGGCATTCCGGTGCTGCTGGTCGGCGACTCGGCCGCCAACAACGTGTTCGGCTACGACACCTCGCTGCCGGTGACGGTCGACGAGCTGCTCCCTCTGGTCCGCGCGGTGACGCGCTCGGTCAAGCGGGCGCTCGTGGTGGCCGACCTGCCGTTCGGCTCCTACCAGCTCTCGCCGCAGCAGGCGCTCGAGACGTCCGTGCGGTTCATGAAGGAGGGCCGCGCGCACGCCGTCAAGCTCGAGGGCGGGCGCCGGTTCGCGGCGCACGTCGAGGCACTGACCTCGGCAGGCATCCCCGTGATGGGGCACATCGGGTTCACGCCGCAGAGCGAGCACAACCTCGGCGGCTACCGGGTGCAGGGCCGCGGCTCCGCGGCCGACGACCTCCTCGCCGACGCGCTGGCGCTGCAGGAGGCGGGTGCGTTCTCCGTCGTGATGGAGATGGTGCCCGCCGAAGCCGCCAAGCGCGTGACCCACGAGCTGAAGATCCCGACCATCGGCATCGGGGCGGGCCCGGACTGTGACGCGCAGGTGCTGGTGTGGCAGGACATGGCGGGCCTGCGCCGAGGCAAGGCGCCGCGATTCGTCAAGCGGTACGCGGACGTGGCGGGGGTGCTCTCCACCGCCGCGCAAGCGTTTGCCGACGAGGTCCGCCGCGGCGAGTTCCCCGCCCCGGAGCACGCCTTCCACTGATCCGGGTGCTATGAACGTCGCGGAGACGTTCAGGGCTGGAGGCGTGGGGCCACATGGAGGAGCTGTACCCGGCGCTCTCGCCGCACACCTCGGGAATGCTCGACGTCGGCGACGGCCACTCCCTGTACTGGGAGGTCAGCGGCAATCCCGCCGGTAAGCCCGCCGTGGTGCTCCACGGCGGGCCCGGCAGCGGGAGCGCTCCGTTGAGCCGTCGCCACTTCGACCCGGCCGCGTACCGGATCGTGCTGTTCGACCAGCGCGGCGCGGGGCGCAGCACGCCGCACGTCAGCGATCCAGAGGCCGACCTCTCCGCCAACACCACCTGGCACCTCGTGGCGGACCTGGAGAAGCTGCGCGAGCACCTCGGCATCGAGCGCTGGCTGGTGTTCGGCGGCTCATGGGGCGCGACGCTCGCGCTGGCCTACGCCGAGACGCACCCCGAGCGCGTCAGCGAACTCGTGCTGCGTGGCGTGTTCACCGCCAGGCGCAGCGAGCTGGACTGGATCTACAACGGCGGCGCGGCGAACCTCTTCCCCGAGGAGTGGGCCGACTACCTCGCGCCGGTGCCCGAGGACCAGCGCGGCGACCTCGTCGACGCGTACCGGCGGCTGCTCGACGACCCCGATCGCGCGGTCGCCGAGCGGGCGGCGGTGGCCTGGAGCGCGTGGGAGGGCGCGATCGTCTCGGTCGTGCCGCAGCAGGGCTACCGGGTGGGCTACAGCGCGCCCTCGTTCGCGGTGCCGTTCGCTCGCATCGCGCTGCACTACTTCGCCAACGACGCGTGGCTGGAGGACGGGCAGCTGATCCGCGACGCGGGCAAGCTGGCCGGCATCCCCGGCGTGCTGGTGCAGGGCCGCTACGACGCGGTATGCCCACCGGCGACGGCGTACGAGCTGCACCGCGCGTGGCCGGACTCGGAGCTGGTGCTGCTCGAGGGCGCGGGTCACGCGATCACCGATCCCGGGATGCTCGCCGCTCTGCGCAGGGCGCTGGACTCCTTCGCCGGCACCTGATCAGACCTGCAGGGCGAGCCACAGCTCCGCGCGCACGCCGGGCGAGCCGAGGTCGCGGCCGGTCAGCTCGGCGACCTTCGTGATGCGGTTGCGCAGCGTGTGCCGGTGCACGCCGAGCCTGGCCGCCGCGGCGTCCCAATGCCCGTTGTGCTCCAGCCAGCAGCGCAGCGACTCCAGCAGCTCGCCCCGGCCGGTCGCGTCGTGCTCGCGCAACGGAGCCAGCAGCTCGCGCGCGAACCCTCGGGCCGCGGCCGGGTCGATGAGCGCGAGAACTCCGTCCGCGGCGTGGTCGGCGTGGCGGACCGTCGGCCTGCCCGCCGACCGCGCCGCCTCTGCGGCCTGCTCCGCCCGCCGTCGAGCCAGTTCGAAGTCCACTGTGGACAACGAGACCCCGGCGTGCAGCCCGGTGATCCGCTCCGGCAGGTTCAGGATCTCCGGCTCCTCCCCAAGCACCACCACGGTCTCGCCGTGTTCGGCGAAGAACGCGCGCTCGTGCTCGCTCTCCAGGATCTCCAGTGCCGCAGCCCTCGCCCGAGCCGTGCCCACCAAGACCACCACCGGCCCCGGCCCGGCGGGCGCGTCACCGAAGACGGTGCGGGCGGTGTCGAGCGCCAGCTCCGTCCTGCCGTCGAGCAACAACCGCAGCAGCCCCGCACGCAGGCCCCGGAACATCGCTCCCCGCGCCCGGTCACGTTCCTGCGCAAGCGAGAGGAGAGCGGTCGCCGTGGTGACGATGTGCTGACCGGCCGCGTCGAGCCGCGTGGGCCTGCCCACCGCGAGGAACCCACGTGTTCGCGTGCCCAGCGCCTGCACCACCACCTCCTCGCCCGCCACGGTCGCCAGCCGCGAACCGGTGCGCACGCGGTCCAGCTCGGCCCGCAGCGGCTCCGCGAACGACCGGGCCGACGCCGGAGCGGACTCCCGCACCCCGCCCGTGCCGTCGAGCAGCAGCACCCAGCCGTCGACGAGCTGCGCGAGCCTGCGCACGAGCGCGCCGGGGCCGCTGCGCCGCAGCGCGGTCCTGGTCAGCTCCTGCTGGCCCCGGCCGGTGCGCACGACCGACTCGTACTGCTCGGCAGCCAGCGCCGCCGACACCGCCTTGGTGATCGCGATGAACGGCGTGGGCACGGGCACCTCCAGCAACGGCAGCCCCACTCGCTCCGCCGCCTCCACGAGTTCGCCGGGCACCTCGGCGTGACTGAGCCCGACCCCGAAGCCCAGGCCGGTCACGTTCGCGCCGACGAGCCTGCCGACGTAGTCGCTCGCCTGCTCGGCCGCGAAGGTGAGGCCCGTGGTGAGCAGCAGCTCGCCCCCGTCGAGGTACGGCGAGGGATCGGCCAGCTCGGTCGGGTGCACCCACGTGATCTCGCGGTCGAGCCCGGCCCGCCCGGCACGGACCCGCAGGCCGAGCGAATGCCGGGCGACGAGCGCGCGCGGGGTGAGTGCCATAGTGGCCAATTCTAGGCGCGAAATTGGACGATTCGGCAGGCTGACGGCGCTCGAACCCCGACTCATCCTGGGGGCATGACCGCCACGACACACCGCCGCTTGCGTACCGAGATCCCCGGCCCCGCCTCGCGGGCACTGCAGGAGCGCCGCGCGGCCGCCGTCGCGAACGGGGTCAGCTCGGTGCTGCCGGTCTACGTCACCTCCGCCGACGGCGGCCTGCTCACCGACGCCGACGGCAACACCCTCATCGACCTCGGCTCCGGCATCGCCGTGACCAACGTCGGCCACGGCGTGCCCGCCGTGGTGGACCGGATCCGCGAGCAGGCGTCGGCTTTCACGCACACGTGCTTCATGGCGACGCCCTACGAGGGCTACATCGAGGTGTGCGAGGCGCTCGCCGAGCTGACCCCCGGCGCGCACGAGAAGCGTTCGGCGCTGTTCAGCACGGGCGCCGAGGCCGTCGAGAACACGGTGAAGATCGCGCGGGCCGCGACCGGGCGGCAGTCCGTCGTGGTGTTCGACCACGCCTACCACGGGCGCACCAACCTGACGATGGCGCTGACGGCGAAGTCGATGCCGTACAAGCACGGCTTCGGCCCGTTCGCGCCCGAGGTGTACCGCGTCCACGGGTCCTACCCGTTCCGCGACGCACCAGGGCTCACCGGCGAGCAGGCCGCCGCTGCCGCCATCGACCAGATCGAGAAGCAGCTCGGCGCCGACTCGGTGGCCGCGGTGGTGATCGAGCCGATCCAGGGCGAGGGCGGGTTCATCGCGCCCGCACCCGGATTCCTGCCCACGCTCTCGCGCTGGTGCACCGCGAACGGCGTCGTGTTCGTCGCCGACGAGGTGCAGACCGGGTTCTGCCGCACCGGCGACTGGTTCGCGTGCGACAACGAGGGCGTGGTGCCCGACCTGGTGGCCACCGCGAAGGGCATCGCGGGCGGGATGCCGCTCGCCGCCGTCACCGGCCGCGCCGAGCTGCTCGACGCCGTCCACCACGGCGGGCTCGGCGGCACCTACGGCGGCAACCCGGTCGCGTGTGCGGCCGCGCTCGGTGCCATCGAGACGATGCGCACCCGCGACCTCGCCGCCGCGGCGCGGAAGATCGGCGAAGCCACGCTGCCCCGCCTGCGCGCCCTGGCCGCCGAGACCGGCGTGATCGGCGACGTCCGGGGCCGCGGCGCGATGCTCGCGGCCGAGTTCTGCAAGCCGGGCACCACCGAGCCCGACCCGGAGGCGACCAAGCGGGTCGTCGCGGCCTGCCACGCCGAGGGCGTGGTGGTCCTGACCTGCGGCACGTACGGCAACGTCGTGCGACTGCTGCCCCCGCTGACGCTGCCGGAGGAGCTGCTCGAAGAGGGCCTCGCCGTGCTGGAGCAGGCCGTCCGCGAGGAGGCCGCCCGATGACCACACCGTTCTGGGTCGCGGGCAAACCGGTGAGTGGCGCCGAAACCGTCACCATCCGCAGCCCCTACGACGGCGCGGAGGCCGGCCGCCACGCCGTACCGTCCACATCGGACATCGAGTCGGCCGTGGCCGCCGCGGACGCGGTGCGACACGAAGCCGCGACACTGCCCGCACACGTGCGCGCCGGTGCACTGGACCACGTCTCGCGCGTGCTCGCGGAACGGGCCGAGGAGTTCGCGGCGCTCATCACCGCGGAGTCGGGCAAGCCCCTCAAGTGGGCACGGGCCGAGGCGGGCCGCGCGGCGTCGACGTTCCGCTGGGCCGCCGAAGAAGCCCGCCGCTTCTCCGGCGAGCTGCAGCGGCTGGACACCGATCCCGGCGCGACGGGGCGGCTCGCACTCGTGCGCAGGGTGCCGAGGGGTCCGGTGCTCGGCATCACGCCGTTCAACTTCCCGCTGAACCTGGTGGCACACAAGGTGGCGCCCGCGCTCGCGGTCGGCGCGCCGATCGTGCTCAAGCCCGCGCCCGCGACGCCACTCACCGCGCTCGGTCTCGGCGAGGTGCTCGCCGAAACCGACCTTCCCGAGGGCACCTGGTCGATCCTGCCCGTCGGCAACGAGCAGTCCGCCGCGCTGGTGACCGATCCTCGGCTGCCGGTGGTGTCGTTCACCGGCAGCGTGCCGGTCGGCTGGGGCATCCGCGACGCGGCTCCCCGCAAGCACGTCACGCTGGAGCTGGGCGGCAACGCCGCTGTCGTCGTCTGTCCCGATTGGACCGAACTGGACTACGCGGCGGAGCGGATCGCCACGTTCGCGATGTACCAGGGCGGCCAGTCCTGCGTGTCCGTGCAGCGGGTCTACGCACACCGTGACGTGGCGACCGAACTCACCGAGCGCGTGATCGAGAAGGTGCGCGCGCTCGGCACCGGCGACCCGCGCTCGGCCGCCACCGACGTGGGTCCGCTCATCAACACGGCCGCGGCGGAGCGCGTGGAGTCCTGGGTCTCCGGTGCGGTCGCGGCGGGCGCCCGCTGCCCAGTCGGCGGGCAACGCGACGGCGCGACCGTGGCGCCGACCGTGCTCACCGACGTGCCCGAGGACACGCAGGTGATGGCCGACGAGGTGTTCGGCCCCGTCGTCGCGATCAACACCGTCGACTCGGTCGATGAGGCGTTCCGGCACGTCAACGCGTCGCGCTTCGGACTGCAGGCCGGGGTGTTCACGCGCGACCTGCCCACCGCGTTCGCGGCGTCGGCGCGGCTGGAGGTCGGCGGCGTGGTGATCGGCGACGTGCCGAGCTTCCGCGCCGACCAGATGCCCTACGGCGGGGTGAAGGACTCCGGCGTCGGCAGGGAGGGCCCCGCCTCCGCGATGGCCGACCTGACCGAGGAGCGGATCACCGTGCTGACCGGAGTGCGGCTGTGAGCTCGCGGTGGGCGTCGACGAGTGACGGCCCGTACCAGGTGAGGTAGCGGCCCGAGACGAGCACGTACGGCACGCCGGGGAACGCCTCGGGCCCGTCGTCGTCGGTGAACTCGTACGGCTCGTCGGGCAGCACGAGCAGGTCGGCCTCGCCAGAGTCGAACCAGCCGCGCAGTTCGTCGAGCTTCGGGCGCGGGTAGCGGTCGGTGTGGTCGCCGTACACGGTCGCGACACCGAGGCGGTGCAGCACGTCGCCGCCGAAGGTGTCACGGCCGAGCACCACCCACGGCTTGCGCCACACCGGGACCACGGCGCGCGCGGAAAGCGGCGCGGTCTCGCCCCACAGCGCCTCGGCCTCGGTCAGCCAGCCCGGAGCGTCCACGCCGAACGCCTGCGTGAGCAGCGCTCGCAGCGACACGAGCGCGGCAGGGACGGTCTCGGGCGCGGCCATGACCCACACCGGCACACCCTCGGCGCGCAGCCGCTCGACGTCCTCGGGCCTGTTCTCCTCGGAGTTGGCGAGCACCAGGTCCGGCCGCAGGTCCAGTACCTTGTCGACCTTCGGATACTTCGACCCGCCGACTCGGGGCACGGCCAGCTCCGCCGGGTGCGTGCAGTAGTCGGTGGCCCCGGCGAGCGCACCCGGCACCGCGGCCTCGATCGCCTCCGTCAGCGCGGGCACGAGCGACACCACGTGGCCCGGACTTCCGCGCAGGGGGACGTCGGCACCGAGGTCGTCCTTCATCGGCAGTACTCCAGCAGCACGTCGGCGTGACAGGGTTCGGGGGCGCACCAGCAGCCCAGCGCGCGCCCGGAGAGCTCCCCGTCACGCAGCCGCTGGATCAGCTCCGGCCTGCCCTTCAGGTACTCACGGTAGTGCCTGACCATCGCCGCCCGGTCGGTCTTGGCCTCCTTGACGAACGGGTTGGCGAAGTCGGACTGCGGCCACGAGTGCCGGTTGCCGGAGTGGCCGATGTAGACGATCAGGTCGTGCTCGACCAGCCACGGCACGAGATGCTTGTGCGGGCCGGACTTCCGCACGTTCACCACGACGCTGTGCCCCGCGAGCACCTCGTCGCGCAGCTTCTCCTCCGCTTTCGTCCACGTGTCACGCGCGCTCAAAGGACACCTTCCTCTTCTCGATGTCCACCGCGGTCAGCCGCACCGTGATCCGGCCACTGTCGGGGAAGCCGGTGCCGCCGCACTTGCCCAGCACGGGCGGGTTCTCCAGGAACACCTCCGCCTTGGTCTCCTCGGCCCGCAGCACCACCGCGTCGAACGTCCGCCCGACGTGCTCGGCGAGGATCCACGCCTCCACCTGGTCGAGGCAGGCGCGTTCCACCCTGGCCGCACGGTTGTCCGAAGCGCTCATCAGCTCGGGCAGCTCGCCGAGCGCCTCGCGCACCCAGTCCGGCACGGGTCTGCCGTGAGTGACCGCGAGGCAGACCTCTGTCGCGAACCGGTCGACCAGCCGCCGGATCGGTGCGGTCACATGGGCGTAGGGGCCGCCGATGCCTGCGTGGGCCGCGGCCGAGGGCCTGCCGCCGTCGAACGACGTGTACCCGGCGCCGCGAAGCAACCGCGTGGTGCCCGCGTAGAGCGCGAGCGACGCGGGGTTGCGGGGGTCGAGCCCGGCCAGCAGCTCGGAGACCGTCGCTCCCCGCGGCCAGTCGATGCCCAGCGCGTGAGCGGAGCGGCGCAGCCAGTTGACCGTCTCGTCGTCGGCCTCGGGCAGCGTCCGCAGCACCCCGACCCCGGCCTCGAGCATGATCGACGCCGCGACCATGCCGGTGAGCAGGGAGATCTCGGCGTTCCACGCCTCGACGTCAGGACGCGGACGGCGGGTGAGGATCCACCCGCCGTCCGGCCCCGCGACGATCTCCTGCTCGGGCAGTTGCAGCTCGACCGCGCCCCGGCGCACGGCCAGCTCGCGACGGCGCCTGCCGAGCGCGGGCAGCGCCGACATCGAGGGGTGCGCGGTGCCCGCGGCGAGCCCTGCGGCAACCGTCTCGTAGTCGAACCGCTCCGTCGAGCGCACGAGCGCGCGGCGGACGTGCACCGACACGGGCTCGCCCTCGGCATCGGTGTCGATCGTCCACAGCACCGAGGGCCGCACCATGCCGGGCAGGAGGCTCGCGGCACCCTCGCTCAGCTCGGGCGGATGCAGCGGGACGTTGCCGTCGGGCAGGTACAGCGTCTGGCCGCGCCTGCGGGCCTCCCGGTCGAGCGGCCCGCCGGGCGGCACGAACGCGGCGAGGTCGGCGATGGCGTACTGTACCCGGAAACCGCCCCCGGCCAGCGGTTCGATGAGCACCGCCTGGTCGAGGTCCTTCGAGCCGGGAGGGTCGACGGTGACGAGCGGCAGGTCGGTCGCGTCCTCCCTGGACCCGTCGCCCGCGGGATCGCCCGCGACGGACTCGGCCTCCGCCAGGACGTCGGCGGGGAAGGATTCCGGCAGCTCGAACTCGGCGCGCAGCGAGGCGAAGTCGCCGGCGCCCGGCGTGTGGACCGCGAGAGCCACCCTTGAACCCTAACGCCGTTCCGCCGTTGACATGACCTGATCGGGTCCGAGCCGCCCGGGTGTACCTTGCCACCAAAACTAATGAAAACCGGTCTCACTTTCAGGAGCTCTTCGTGAAGGTCGCCTTCGTCGGCAAGGGCGGCAGTGGCAAGACCACGCTGGCCTCGCTGTTCACCTCCTCGCTCGCCGATGCCGGACTCCCCGTGCTGGCCATCGACGCGGACATCAACCAGCACCTCGCCGTGGCGCTCGGCGCGAGCCAGGAGCAGGCGGACGCGCTGCCGACCCTCGGCGACAACCTGCCGCTGATCAAGGAGTACCTGCGCGGCGACAACCCCAGGATCGCGAGCGCGGACGCGATGATCAAGACGACCCCGCCCGGCCGCGGGTCGCGGCTGATGACGCCGAGGGAGCACAACCCGATCACCGACGCCTGCTTCCGCGACATCGCGGGCGTGCGGCTGGCCGTAACCGGCCGGTTCGCCGAGGACGACCTCGGCGTTGCCTGCTACCACTCGAAGACCGGTGCGGCGGAGCTGCTGCTCAACCACCTCGTCGACGGTCCGGGCGAGTACGTGGTGGTGGACATGACCGCGGGCGCCGACGCGTTCGCCTCGGGTCTCTTCACGCGCTTCGACGTGACCTTCCTCGTGTGCGAGCCGACAGTGCGCAGCGTCGGCGTCTACCGGCAGTACACCGAGTACGCGCGGGACTTCGGCGTTCGGCTCGCGGTGGTTGGCAACAAGGTGACCGACGAGGAGGACGTGGACTTCCTGCGTGAAGCGGTGGGCGCCGATCTGCTCGGGTGGGTCGGCACGTCGAAGCACGTACGCGCCGCCGAACGCGGGCAGACGAGGCCGATCGGCGAGCTGGAGCCGCACAACCTCGGAACCCTGCGCACCATGCTGTCCACAGTGGATGCGACCGAGCGCGATTGGGAGAGGTACCACGCGCAGGCGGTGGAGTTCCACCTGCGCAACGCGCGGTCGTGGGCGGGTCAGGAGCTGGCCGACCAGGTGGACCCCGATTTCGTCCCGGGCCCCTTGGCGGCAGTGGACTGACGGCGGCTGCCGCGAGTCCCCCGCTCCCGCACGCGAGTGGCCCGCTCCCGCACGCGAGTGGCCCGCTGCCGCACGCGAGTCCCCCGCTCCGGCACGCGACTGGCCCGCTCCCGCACGCGAGTGGCGCGTTCGGGCGCGCGGGGCGCGCGCTCGAACGGGAAACTCATGGGCTTCAACGGGAGACTCGCCGTCCTGAACGGGAGACTCGCCGTCCTGAACGGGAGACTCGCCGTCCTGAACGGGAGACTCGCGGGCTGGTCAGTCCTCGCTGTCCCAGTCGGCATCGGCTCGGTCCGCGGCCCGGGTCCGCTCGCGGGCGATCTCCAGTGCACGGCGAGCGGTCGCCTCGTCCGGGTACGGCCCCAGGCGATCGATCGAACGCGACAGCTCGCCGTGCTCGACCTCACCGGTCCGGGTGTTGTACCACCAGCCTGCGGCCGGGTTCGGGTCCTTGCTCATCGGTGCCATGTTCCGAGCCTGACACGTGGCCGCCCCGGCGGCCACCGTCAGCGGCGGTACCGATACGGGATCTCCGTGGGTTCGTCACCGGTAGGCCCGAACTCGCCGCCCTGACCCGCCTCACTCGGCTCCGCGCGGCCGGCTCGCTCGCCACCCCGATCCCCCGGCATCTCGTCGAACCAGCCCCGCTCTGACCGCGCTTGCCCAGCGGGCGGCTGCTGCGCCGCCGGCTCCGCCGCGGTTTCCGCGGGCCGTTGAACGGCGATGCCGCGTGGCGGGGTGTCCACGTCGACGTCCTCGGCGGACGGAGCCGACGGCGGCTCCGCGGGCGGCTCGGGCGCCGCGGCAGGTTCCCGAACCGCGGACGATCCGGACGCCGGAGCCGACGGGGGCACCGGACGCGCGACGGTCTCCTGCTCCGCAGGAGACTCGGCTGCCGAGGCCGAGGGGGACACCGGAGGCGCTGGGGTCACCGCCGCAGGTGGCTCCGGCTCGGGCGACACCGCCACCGCAGGTTCAGGCGCAGGGGTCACCGCCGCAGGTGGTTCCGGCGCGGCCGCCGGTGCCGATTTGGCTTCCGCGGGCGACGCCGGGGGCTGCTCCACCGACTCCCTCGCCTGCGGCGAGGACACCGAGGGCGCCGTCGGCGGAGGCGGCAACGGTGGAGCCGACGGTGCCGAGGCCGACGTCGTACGCCACACCGGCTGCGGACCGATGTTCATCGGCGCCGGCCTGCCCTGCGCGGGCGCCGGCGCCTGCTGCACAGTCTGCTGTGCACCCCGCACGATCGGGTCGAGGCACGACACCAGCACCGTCGTGTGCTCTGGATCCTCCACCTTCCGGCCGCTGCGCTCGCGGTAGACCATCTCGCCGTCAGCGTCGATCTCCACCAGGTAACCGGCCTCGGCGAGCTGCTCCTCGTCGAGGTCGATGAGCCGCTCCGGCCGCGAAGGCACCACCCGGTAGGTCGGCCACGACAGCCGGGCGTGGGTGTCGTGGAACTGGGCGAGCAGCGCCGCCATCTGCTGCTGCCACGGCAGCGGCATCGACTCCGCGATCGAGCGCGGCAGCACGACGTACCCCGCGTCGACTCCCGGCCAGCCCCGGCGCAGGTGGTCGGCGAGCGGCGTGCTGGACGCGGGCGGAGCGCTTCTCGGCGCCTGCGGGTACCCGAACATGTTCCGAGGGTCGGCGTCGAGTCCGGCGGACTGGCCACCCTGCTTTCCGCGTTTACCCCACTTCTTGGCCACGACACTCACTCCACGTAGTACTCACACGCCAGGCCTGACCGCCTGCGGAACGAGCTCGGCCTCGTCCCACGACACTTCCCTCGTGTGCACCGGCACACCACTCTGCTGCGCTTCCACCATCTTCCCGTCACCGAGATACATCGCCACGTGGTGGATGGTGCTCGGGTTCGACGGGTCGTACGCCCAGAACAGCAGGTCGCCCGGCTGGGCCTGCTCCACCGGCAGCATCGCGCCCGCCTTGTACTGGTCCCTGGACACACGCGGCAGCGTGATCCCGGCCGCCTCGTACGCCCGCAGCATGAGTCCCGAGCAGTCGTACGAATTCGGACCGGTCGCGCCCCAGACGTACGGCTTGCCCTGCTCCCCCAGCGCGAACTGGATGGCCTGTCCCGCCACCTGGTTCGGCGGCAACACCGGTCCGGCGCTCTCACCGCAGCCCGACGCGTTCTCGACCTGGCCCATGTTCTCGACGAGGTGGACCGCCATCGGCTCCCAGTTGTGGTAGCGGTCGGGGAACGCCGAGCGCTCGACGGCCTGCGCGACGTCGCCGGGCCGCATCTCCTCCCAGCCGTCGACCTCTTCCAGCACGTCGTAGAACTTGTTGACCTGGTACGGCGGATTGGTGACCTGCTCGACCGTGCCCCAGCCCATCGACGGCCGCATCTGGAAAATGCCCAGCGAGTCGCGGTCGCCGTAGTTGAGATTGCGCAGCCGCGACTCGGTCATCCCGGCCTGGATGGCGATCTGCCATGCGCGCGGGGAGAGCTTGCGTTCCTTGCCGATCGAGATGATGAGCGAGACGATGCCCCGCTGCTCCTCGTCGAGTTCGCTCGCGTCGGCCTCGCCCTTGCTCGCCAGGCCGGGTTGCGTCGGTCCGATCGCCGCGTCGCAGCTCAGCGGCGTCACGCCCTGGGCCTGCTGCCGCTGGCTGTCGATGATGGCGACCATCCCGACGGCCAGCAGCACGGTGATGACGGCCGCGGTGACACACCCGACCAGTAGCCCCGCGCGCACGCTAACCCGCCTGGTGGTAGTCGGCGACACGCCAGCCGGCGTTCGTGCTGACCACGGTGATGCTCAGGGTGGGGCCGTCCGTGGGTACCTGGACCTCGACGGAGCTGGTGAAGGAGGCGGTGGCGCTGGGCTCCCCGGTGACCTTCGTGGCCGGGATGTTCGCCGGATTCACGCTCCGCATCACCGGCAGGTACTCCTCCGTGGTGTACGGACGCAGGCCTTCGAGCCATTGCTCGTTGGTGACGCCCTGCGGGTGGTTCACCCAGGCCGCCGCCCAGTTGGCCGCGACCCGCAGCGCGGCGGGTGCTGGCGGCGCGGTGGTGGGCTTGGCGAGCGGCTCGGACAGCCGCGTCGGCAACGGGCTGGTGGTGGTCAGCCGGTCGCCAGTGGCCGAGCCGGCGGCACCGGTCGACTGGCCCGCGGGCGGGGTGGCCCCCGCGCCGGAGTCGCCGACCAGCCTCGGCACCACGATCCCCGCGGCCACGAGCACGGCAACGACCACGATGAACGTGCCGATCAGGTGCGTCGGCGAGCGCAGCGGCCAGCCCCACAGGCGGCGGTACACGGCCGCCCGGCCACGGTTGGTACGAATCGGCATCGCGACCCCCTACCGCACCACGTGGTCCGTGTCGCGGGACTCCCCGTGTTCACTGCCCCGAACCTCGAGTCCCCTGGACGGCCGGTACAGCACGAACACCGGCTTGCCTGCCACCAGCTCCGGTTCGACCCGGCGCGGTTGCGGCGGCACGGTCGCCGGTGGCGGCGGTCCCGGCATCGTCTCGCGAGGCTGGTCGGACGACGCCGACCCGACGCCCACGGACGCCATGCGCGAGGGCACGACCACCGGATCGTCGTCGCCGCGGTCCCAGCCGCGGTCGGTCACCGGCGCGGTGTCGACCCGCCTGCTCGACGCGATCACCGTCCGCGGCTGGGCATAGTCGCCCGGCGATCGGCCCGGCACGTAGCTCGCGAAGGCGCCCGCGGGCGCGCCTCCACCCGCGGGCAGCGCGGGACGCCCTTCGGCACCGCCCACCGCGGTCGGCCAGTTCGTCGAGGGGTGAGCCGCCGCCGCTCCGCCGGTGTCGAGGCGCTGGGAGTTGGCGAACACGGTGGCCTCGGGACGGAACCGGCCGCCGCTGGTCGCGCCGGCGTGACCCCTGGTCGCCGCACCGCCCGCCGCCTCGTCGTCGTCACGCACGTTGCGCCAGAACTCGTCCTGCGGCGTCGGCTCGTCGCTCTTCTTGCGGAACCGCGAGAGGAGGCCACCTCTCGGTGTCGGGACGGCGGAGCCGACCATGCTCACCGACATCTCGACCATCTGCCAGAGCCGCCTCGCCGGCCTGCCGACGAGGAACAGCAGGATCGTCACCAGGCCCGCGAGCACGATCTGAGTCAGCATCGACAGCGAGTTGCCCGCCGCGAAGATCGCCTGCAACAGCAGCGCGTGCACACCGGCGAGCACGGAGAGCACGATCAGGTTGAACGCCACCGACCCGATGACCTTGCCGACGCGCCGCAGGACATCGTGATGCAGGATCGCGACGAGCCCGATCAGCGGCGCGGTGAGCGTGAACAGGCGCACGAGGATCTGCGCCAGCAGCACGGCCGCCTTGGCGAACAGCTGGAACAGCGCGTACGCGAGGCTCTGCAACAGCGAGAGGAAACCGGCACCCGTCCGGCTGCCGTCCTCACCCGTGAAGTAGCCGGCCGCGGGACCCAGCTGCGTGGAGATGTTCTTGAACTCTTCCTTCTTGCCGTCGATGACGGCTTGGTCCGCGTCGTCGCCCGCGCGCATCTGCTCCCACGTGAACGCCTGCGCGTCCAGCAGGCGCCTGCCGAACTCCTCGGCCTGCGGCGCCTCCGGCGAGCCGAACATGCCGCGCAGCCAGCTCTCGTAGACCACCTTGTCGTGCAGGTCGGTCGGCAGCACGTGCCGGACGACGCGGTTCTCCGTCTCGTCGACGAAACCGGCCTGGATGTTGGTGGTGGTCTGGACGATCGCGCGGTCGATCTCGTCGTAGTAGCGCAACAGCGCCAGTGACGACGCCGCGAGCCAGATCCCGCCCAAAGCGAACAGCGCCCGTTTGCTCACCGTCGCGAGGTCACCGCGCCAGATGTTGCGGAACATGAAGATTGCCAGCAACAACGCCGCGAGCCCGAAGAGCTGGGCGTAGATGTTGCTGTAGACGGCCTCGGCGCCCTTGGAGACGGCGTTGTAGATGGGGTTGAGCAGCCCACCCTCGAGCACCGTGTAGTGCAGTGAGTTGGTGGCCCCGACGATGTTCTTGCCGATGTTGAAGAGCTGGTTGCCCGCCCACGTGTCCACGGTGGTGTTGGGGTCGGTGAGCCCCAGCGCACCACTGTCGCAGTCGTAGACGTTCCACACCATTCCGGCGTAGCCGTAGTCGAGGTACGTGCTGCCGGCCTCGCCCTGGCCCCTGGTCGGGTCGATCGCGCCGACCATGCCGGATCCGGGGCGTTCCGGGTTGGGGGCCTCGCAACCCTGTGCGTGGGCGGGGGGTGCCGTGACGACGGCCTGCAGACCGAGGATCGCGATGGTCGCGACCAGTGCCGCGTATCTCTTGCGGCCCCGTGCGGGGCCCTCACCTCGTCGTCGCCTCGTCCGTGCGCCGTGCCAGGCCCAGGCGCACAGGAAAACGACGAGCAGCGTCAGCACGGTGTTCATGCGGCGTCCCGGCCGGTGCCGTTCTTGCCCGCCCTCGCCGGTTGCCTCTCCTCACCCGTCCGCTCCGGCACACGGTCGGGATCGGCTTCCTCCAGCACCTGCTCCTCGGTGAGGCCTACCTCCAGCTCGGCCGCCCGCTCGAGGTCCTCCTCGAAGTCGTCCTCCGGAAGCGGGGGCTCGGGCACGTGGTACTCGGGCTCCCTCGGCTGCTCCGCGCCGGGCCTTGCCGGGGTTCGGTCCTGTGTGGAGCCGGGCGTGGTGTCGAGCGCGTTGCGCAGGTGCTCGAGGTGCGGCCCGGAGAAGTCGACACGGATCCGCTCGACGCCGCCTGCGCCGTCGGCGAAGATGAACTGCCTCGGGTCGCGGTCGCGTTCGACCTCGCGCTGCGAGCCGGGCCGCCTGCCGAGCGCCGCCACGACCTGCTCGTAGCCGACGCCGACGGGCACTTTCAGCAGGCGCAGCGCGTCGGACTGGGTCTCGTCGTCGTCGAGCCTGCCGACGAACACCGAGTCGAGCAGCGCCACGAAGCCCTGGATCTTCAGGAAGTCGGCGGGAATCTGTGACGACAGCAGCACGCGGACGTTCCACTTCCGCGAGTCACGCGCGAAGCGGTTCATCAGCACGCGACCGGTGGGCACCTCGGAGAGGAAGAACGCCTCGTCGATCCAGACGCCCTTGCGCTGGTCCTTCGGCTTCTCGTAGACCGAGCGCTGGGTGAGCCACGCGGCGAGGTTCAGCATTTCCACGCCGAGCGCCTCGGCGTCGGTCCAGTGCTCGCGCCCGACGCCCTCCTTGGGCAGCGTCAGCCCGGCCATCGTGAGCACGGTGAGCCGGTCGTCGCGGGTGTCGGAGTATGGGTCGGCACCGGTCTCGGGAATGAGCAGCGACATGCGTTCGCGCAGCTCGTCGAGGAAGTCCGCGACCACGACGGCGTGCTCGTGATGCTCGCTGGAGTCGCGCCGCAGCGCGTCGATGACCTGGCCGGGGTCGGCGTCGTAGCGGCCACCGACGGTCCGCACCGCACGCAGGAGCACGATCCGGGTCTGCGGCATCCTTGCGACGTCGTAGGGCAGCACGCCCGTGAGCACGTCGAGGACGAGACGACGCCGGGTGGCGCCTGCGAGTGCCCGCTCGCGCCGCCACGCGCGCTCCGGGTCCTCCTCGTCGAGGAAGTGGTCGAGCTGCGGTTCGGCGACCACCCGGTACGGGTTGAGGATGCCGGGCTGCGCGTTGAGCAGGTTGATCGGCCGTGCGTACGGGCGCAGCTCGGGCAGGTCGCACAGCCGCGACAGCGGTCCGGACGGGTCGAGAATCGTCCAGTGCGCCCCTGCGCGCAGTGTCTTGTAGACGATGCCGCCGCCGAGGAAGGACTTACCTCCACCGAGTCCGGCGACCATCGCGGTGAGACCGGAGCCGTCGCGGATCTCCTGCGCCATCCACGGGTCCCAGGCGACGGGACGCCGCGTGGCCGTGCAGGTCTCGCCGAGCAGGATCCCGCGCCGGTCGCCGACCTCGGCCGTCGCGGTCGGCACCGACGAGGCGGCCCAGACCACCGAGCCGCGCCGGAGGTAGGCGCCGTTCGACAGCGGCTCGCCCGGGATGAACTCCCTGGCCATCGCGTACTGCGCCTCGGGGTGCTCGATGGCGACCTTGGGCTTGTAGAGGTCCAGCAGCTGCTGGGCCAGGCGCAGGGCCTCGCGCTCGGTGGGCCCGGACACCGCGAGCCGCCACCACGACCGCACGCGGGTGGCCAGCGCGGTGAAGCCCGACGTCATCTCGTCGTCGATCTCCAGCACGCGCGACGCCTGCCGCGCCAGCGACTGCGGCGGTTCCAGCTCGTGCTCGTCGGTGTAGTGCTTGACCTGCGAGCGCACCTTGTTCATCTGGCGCTGCAGCTCTCCCGCGACCTCTTCGGGCCTGCGCACGTAGATGCGGGCCGACCACTCGACGGCGGCGGGCAGGCGGTCGGCGTGCTGCACCCACGGGTCGTCGACCTCGGGGATCTGCAGGCCGTGCATCTGCCCCACGGTCAGCACGGCGACGTGACGCTTGACGCCCGCGTTGGAGCCGGTGCGGCCGCGCACGGTGACGGTCGGCGCGTACGGGTCGCTGTGGAAGTCGGCGGCGTCGGTGAAGCTCGCGAGGTCCTCCGGCTCCCACGCCGCGCCCGGCACGGCGGGCAGGTTGCGGGGCGCGGGCAGGCCCAGCGAGCACGAGCGGTGCATCAGCCAGGACATCTCCTCGGCGTGCACCGGCCTGCCCTCGAGCCCGCTCGACCCGATGACCTGGTCCAGGTGCTCGACCTCGGAGTCCAGCGCGGTCAGCTCGGCGTCCACGGCCTCGGGCAGGATCTTGCGCAGCAGCGGCGCTGCCCGCTCGACGGCACGGTCCACGACCCGGCGGGTCTGGACCTGCACGCCGAGGTAGACCTCCTTCTCCGCCATGGAGCGGCCCATCAGCTGCTGCTGCTCGCCGACGAGGTAGTCGTCGAAGGACAGCGAGCCCGGCACGTCGGACGGCCGGTCGTGGGCGTTGTGCACGTGCGCCTCGGCCCACATCCGGATCGGGTACGGCCGCGTGGTCACGCGCAGGTGCATCCATCGGCCCTGCAACTCGGCGTACTGGCCCGCGATGGCGGCGATCAGGTCCTTGCGCTGCGAGTCGGACCGAAAGGACCAGCGTTGCGGGGCGAGCCGGTACCAGGCGTAGACCTCGTGGCCGGTCCGGAGCAGGTGCCCGTCGATCGAGCGCGCCGCGATGGACGGCGTGTAGGTGGGTATGGCCTGCTCACCGGGCAGCCGCCTGCCTCGGCGGCCGCCCTCGGCCTGCTTCGACTGTGCCGGCTGCTGTGCCTTCCGGCTGCGGTCGCGACCGAACAAGGACTACCTCCCCACCGGCGCCGAGGTACGGCGGCGGCGTGCTCGTGCTGTGCTGTCTCGGGACGGGTACCGGGCGGGGCTCGCAGTGCTCACCGGCCTTCCTGGGACGGGCGGGTTGTGGTCATAGCGTGGGGCCGGGCGCCGCGCCCTGCCCCTGGCACGCTTCGGCCTCGGCCGCTCGGTGCGCACCTTGATCTTGCTGGCGCTCGCCGCCCCGCCGGTGCCGCTGGTCTTCTCGCGCGGCGCCTGCAGCTCCCTCACCCACATCGCGAACACCGCGCTGAGCGGCCGTTCGTGGCTGATCTTCGCGGTGATCAGTCTGGTGAGGGCGATCGTGATGACGAAGGCCCACGCCGTGGTGAAGAAGCCGAAACCGAAGCCGAGCTGCCGCTCGACGCCGAGGGTGACGAGGAACAGTGGAATCCCGATGCCCCACGCCACATACCGGGCGCGCCACGGGAACGTGGCCTTCGGCGGGCCGAGCCAGACCGCGTCGACCCGGTAGACCTCGTCATCGGTTCGAATGCGCACTGCGGCGGCCCCGGGTCAGCCTGTGAACAGGCCGGCGATCCATTCGCCGACGTTGACTCCGAGACCGCTGACCGCAAGCCCGATGATCGCCAACGCGATCACCACACCGGCGAGCCTGCGCATCACGCCGGCGTTGTCGCCCTTGCCGCCGCCCAGCCAGAGCAGCAGCAGAGCGACCGCGAGCAGTACCAGCGGGACAATGTTGTCGAGGAGCCATTGCCGGACGTTGCCGGTGCCGAGCTCACCTTGCGCCAGTGCCGCAAGCGTCATCGTGGTCATCGCGTACTCCCGAGTGCCCGGAGTGTGGTGTGCGACACACTGGTGTGTGCCACACAGAGGTTCCAGCACTTGCCGTGTTCAAACAACATCATGGCGTTACGACACATAGTGGTCAAAGGGCTACGGGCCATAGTGGACCCTTGCGCCCGGTGGTCATCGCCATTGCGCTCACTGAAACTCGTCCGCCCTCCATCATCGCCGGAACAGCGTCCAGGATTAACCCTGTCCACCCGGATTTCCTAGTGTGCGCATGGACTCACTCACACGCGTAGATCCTTCTCACTGTGAGTACGGGGTTCCACCGGTTGATGCTGGCGAGAACAGTGAACCATGCCCCGATCGGCCGCAGCACCGGGCTCCGGTCCGTGACAGGGGTTGCGAGCGCCGTCGTGACCGAGCTCCAACCGAAAGAGCGAAGGGCACTACGGCGCGCACAGTCTGGCCCCCTGTTTTCGGCACTCTCCGTGACGCTTAGCCCGTTGTGGGGGTTTTCGTCAGGAGCTCACTTACGCCCAGCGAAGATGCCTGGTGGGAACGCGCCCTCGGCGAGGGCCTTCCTGCTCAGCTCTCGACCGAGCGCGTGGATCCGCTCCGCCTTGTCCGCGCCGATCCACCGGAACGGCGCGACCGCGGCGGCATTGGTCTGGTCCTCGATCCGCTGCCGCGTCTCGGCGCCGAGTTCGGTCAGTTTCCCTTCCGCGTCGAGCAGTCCTCGCTCGCGCAGTTCGTCGGCGGCCTGGGCCCACTGCTCCTCCGACCAGCCGCGCAGCGTCCTGGCGACGTCCTCGATGAAGCCCTTGCCCGTCGCGGTGTGCGTGATCAGCGCGGGCAGCCCGGCGAGGCCCTCGCTCACGAGCACGGCGATGTGCCCGTCGCCCCGGTACTCCCGCAGGAGGGAGGCGCCGTGCCAGAGGACGAGTACAGGATCGTCCGGCCAGTCCAGCGCGGCATGCGCCGCGTAGAGGACGCGGCCTTCGGCCACACAGCCGTCGGCCGCCTCGCGCACCAGCGCGGCGAGCTCGGTGAGGGTGTCCGATTCGGCGAGCTCGGAGCCGAGCAGTCTGCGCAGCGCGGCGCCCGCGGCGTCGAACCGGGCGCCGATGATCGCCTCCGGGCTCGCGATCGTCCACGCGCGCGGGATGTGGCGGGCGACGAGCTCGGGGTTGAAGTTGTAGAACGTCGCGGCGACCACCTCGGGGCCGACGGGGCCGAGCGGGGCGCCCCTGCTGGCGAAGTACTGGAGCCTGCCCCGGGCAAGGCCGACACCGGCATAGGCCTCCTCGGCCTCGGGCGCGAAGTAGACCATCGAGTGGAGGGGTTCGAGAGCACGGTGACAGCGGGCCGCGGCGGCGCGGGCTTCTGCGTGATCCATGGGGGCGAGCGTAGCGGCGCCAGCCGGCCCGGAACGGTCGGAACTGGACGGAACCAACGGCATTGGACGGACTGGGTTGGCCCGGTGGGCCGACGTGTGATCTCGGCTCAGCCGCCGTCGCCGTGGCCCTTCTTTTCCTTTTCGCCCTTCTTGTCCTCCTCGCCCTTGCGGTCCTCGTCCGCCTTCTCGTCGTCGCCTTCGTCCTTGTCGTCATCACCGCGGTCGTCCTCGGCCGGTAACGGCGGAGGTGCGGGTGCCGTGGTCTGGCTGTGCAGGATGGTGTCGGTGACGAGCCGCGGCGTGCCGTCGATGTCGGCGACGCCGAACTGGTGGAACTCGGTCACCGTGGTGCCGTCGGCCATGGTCAGCGTGACACCGGCGTGAACGGTGCCCTGGCCGGTGGCGCGGGGCGCGGAGATGATCTCGACGGCATCGACTCCCGCCCAGTAGCCGTCGAACCGGTCCTTGCCCTGCGCGCGGAGCGTGGGCGCGAGGTGTGTCCAGGCGCGGTCGGGGTGCTCGGGCAGCGCGGCGTAGAACGCGGAGACGACCTTCTGCAGGTCACCCGCGGTGAGTGCGCGCGTGGTGGGGGCTGCTGGGCGGGTCGTGGTTCCGGTGGCGGTGTCGTTGTCCCCGGTCCAGTTCGCGAGGGCGATCCCGGCCAGCACGAGCGCGACGAGCGCGCCTGCGGCGGCCAGCCACCACCGGCGACGGGGGCGAGGAGACGGCGCCGGGGTGGCGGGCTGCTCAGGTGTCAGGTCGTCCAGCGGTCGCAGGTCCAACCGGGTGCCGGACCCTCCGGGCGCAGGCCGGACGGTCATCGTGGGCGCGCTCGTGCTGGCCATCGGGTCGGTGGCGGCGTCGGGCGCTCCCGCGCCGACGAGTGCCGCCGCCGCGGGGGCGAGCATGGGCTCCTCACCCTTCGCCACGGCTCGCAATGCCTGAGCGGCCTCGGCGCCGGTGGGTCGCGCGGCGGGATCCACGGCGAGCATCGCGGTCAGGACCGGCGCGAGCGGGCCGGCCTGTCGCGGCGGCGGCAGTACCCCTGCGGCGACCTGGTGCAGGACCGCGATCGGGTTCTCCTCTCCTTCACCGAAGGGGAGAGCGTCCTCCACCGCCGCGTACAGCGTGGTGCCGAGGGAGAACACGTCCGAGGCGGCCGTGGGCGGTTTGCCCTGGGCGATCTCCGGCGCGAGATAGGCGGGTGTGCCCGCGAGAACTCCGGTCTGGGTCACGGTGACGTCGCCGGTGGCACGGGAGATGCCGAAGTCGGTGATCTTCACCGTGCCGTCGTCGCCGAGCAGGAGGTTGCCCGGCTTGACGTCGCGATGCACGATCCCGGCCTCGTGCGCCGCGGCCAGTGCCGAGGCGGCCTGCGCCCCGATGTCGGCCACCTCGATCGGGGTCAGCGGCCCCTCGGTGAGGACATCGGCGAGACTGCGACCCGGGAAGTACTCCATGACCAGCAGCGGCGAACCGTCGTGCTCGTCGACGTCGTGTACGGCGATCACATGGGGATGCCGCAGCTTGGCGGCGATCCGCGCCTCGCGCATGGCCCGCTGTCGCGCCTCTTCGGCCCGCACGGCGTCCGAGCCGGGCTGGCGGAGCAACTGCTTCACGGCGACCGGGCGGCCGAGCCGTTCGTCGACGGCCTTCCACACCACGCCCATCGCGCCGCTGCCCAGCCGACGCCGTAGCCGGTAGCGACCGGCGAGCAACTGCCCGACCTCGCTCACAACGTGCCTCGTCTGCCGTTCACCCGGACAGGGTAAAGGCCGTGAAAGGCAGAAATCGCTCCGCACCACGACAAGAATTGTGAAAAGTGTCCGTTTCCGCAGGTTATGACGCCCGTCCACCGGATGGTGGTCCATATCTCAGAGGGGGTTGTTATTCACGAACCCGGTTGTCAGAATTCGCGGCCATGACTTACGACCCCTACCACGGTTCCGACCCGTACCGCGGCGACCCGCGTGCAGCCGGATACGCCGGCCGCGCCCCCGAGCCCGAGCGGCGCCGCGACGACGGGGCCAATGCCGTCATCGCGCTGGTTCGGGCCGTTGTCAGTGTCGTCGTTGCCGTGTTCGTCCTGCACATCCTGTTCGTGGTACTGGACGCCAACCAGGGCAACGGGTTCGTCGCGACCATCTACACCGTCGCCAAGGCGCTCGTACTCGGCCTGGGCGATGTCTTCACCCCGGACGACGCGGTCCTCGGCGTGGTCATGAACTACGGCCTGGCCGCTTTGCTCTACCTCGTCATCGGCCAGCTTGTGATCAAGGCCCTTCGCCGGCACTGACCCACGAAACCACCATGAGCAGACATCGGCTCGATGACGAGCACAACCCGCACCGCTGGGGAGGTCCCGCGCTCACCTCGACGCCGGGAAAGCGCGCCGGCCGACACGACGCGGATCAGAAGACCGAGCCGCTGCCCACGGGCGCGAACCTGGCCACCGGCAGCACCACGACCCCGTCGCGCGACGGTGAACGGCCGCAGACCTGAGTCACGCGAACCCGGCGCGGCGATTGAAGCAGCCCTGTGTTCCGGCGACGGGAGTTCAGATGGCGTCGCAGGGGGTGTCTCCAGACCAGATCAGCGCATCCGGCCGAGGCCGGGACCTACTGGGTGGACGAGTTGGCATGTAAGCCGGATTCTGTTCCCGCGCGAACGCGGGCGGCGACCATCCATCTCGGCCTGCCGTCGCCGGCAGGCTCCAGCGGCCTACCCGCAGGCATCGGGCGGGCTACCCTCGAACGCCTGCGCAGGAGCGTCAGCTCCCTCTTGGCCTTGCTCCGGGTGGGGTTTACCGAGCCGTCCCGGTCACCCGGGACGCTGGTGGTCTCTTACACCACCGTTTCACCCTTACCCCGCGTTGCCGCGGGGCGGTCTGTTTTCTGTGGCACTGTCCCGCGGGTCACCCCGGGTTGCCGTTAGCAACCACCCTGCCCTACGGAGTCCGGACTTTCCTCGGCCCGGCGCCCTCGCGGGCACCGAGGTCGCGGCCGCCCTGCCAACTCGTCCACTGGACGAGGGTACGCCCGCCCTCCCGGCCCCTGCGCCAAAGGGGTGATCTCCTGCGGGAGCAAGGGAGCTTTGCTCCCGCCAAACGGGAGTAAAGCTCCCTTGCTCCCGTTCGGCGGCGTGGGTCAGCGGAGGTGGGAGATGTCGTTGACGAGGCGGACGGAGGCGTTGCCGTCCGGGTAGAAGTCGGCGATCGAAAGGGACGCCGGGTCGAGGTGCAGGCGGAACAGCAGCGAGGGGCCCGCTTCGAGCGCCACGCGCAGCAGCGACTTGATCGGCGTCACGTGGCTGACCACCACGACCGTCCGGCCCGGGTACGCCGCGAACAGCTCGTCCAGAGCCTCTCGTACCCGCTTGTGCACCTGGTCGAAGCTCTCGCCGCCCGGCGCGGCCACCGACGTGTCGCTCATCCACCGCCGGTGCACGTCCGGGTCGCGGCGCGTGGCCTCCGCGAACGTCAGGCCATCCCACTCCCCGAAGTCGGTCTCCACCAGCCCCGGCAGCGTGCTCACCCGCCCGCCGACGGCGTCCGCCACGGCCTGCGCCGTCTGCATCGTCCTCGTCAGCGGTGACGCCACGATCGGCAGCGGCTCGTCGCCGAGACCTTCCATCCCGGCGAGCCGCTTCGCCGCGGCCTGTGCCTGCCACCTGCCCTGCTCGGTGAGGCCGACGTCGCCGCGCCCCGAGTAGCGGCGCTCCACCGACATCTCCGTCTGCCCGTGCCGCAGCAGCAGCAACCGCGTCGGCGTGCCCGTCGCGCCCGTCCAGCCCGTCGGGCTCACCCGGTCGGGGCCCTTGTCCGCTGAGGGCTCCTCGGAGGAGCCGGACTCCTGGGTGTCCATCGCCTCGTTGGCGAGCCGGTCGGCGTGGGAGTTGAGGGCGCGCGGGATCCACTCGTACCGGACGCCCGCGAACCGGCCGGCCAGCTCACGCGCCCGCGTCGCGAGCGGCTGCAGGGCCGCGTTCTTGATCTTCCACCGCCCGGACATCTGCTCCACCACGAGCTTCGAGTCCATCCGGACGTCCACAGTGGACGCACCCGCCTCTTCGGCCGCCTCCAGGCCGGCGATCAGGCCCCGGTACTCGGCCACGTTGTTGGTCGCGACGCCGAGCCCCTGCTTGCGCTCGGCGAGCACCTGCCCGGTGTCGGCGTCCTTGACCACCGCGCCGTAGCCCGCCGGGCCGGGGTTGCCCCTCGACCCGCCGTCGGCCTCGACGACGACGCGCTCGGTCACAGACCCGACTCCAGCGTGCGCACCATGATCGCCCCGCAGTTCTCGCACCGCACGACCTCGTCCTCGGCCGCAGCCTTGATCTCCGAGATCGCGTTGCGGTCGAGCTCCAGCTGGCACGCCCCGCACCGGCGCGAGCGCAGCAGCGCCGCCCCGATGCCCTTCTGCTCCCGCACCCGCTCGTAGAGCGCGAGCAGGTCGGCAGGGAACCTCGGCACCAGCGCGGCCCGGTCCTCGTCGCGGCGGGCCTGGGTCGCGTCGAGGTCGGCGAACACCTCGTCGCGCCGCTTGCCCGCGTCGGCGAGCTGCTGCTCGGCGTTGCTCACCTCGGCGCTCGTGCGCTGCATGTCCAGCTCGACGGCCTCCCGCCGCTCCATCAGCTCCAGCAGGTCGTCCTCCAGCGCGGACTGCCGCCGGTCGAGCGTCGCCAGCTCGTGTTCCAGGTCGGTGAGCTGCTTGGCCGAGACCGAGCCCGACTCCATCAGCTTGCGGTCCCGGTCGGCGCGGGCCCGCACCGACTCCACCTCGCGCTCCTGCCTCTGCACCTCGCGGTCGAGGTCCGACGCCGAGGTCTGCACGGCAACCAGCGCGTCCCTGCGCTCCCGCAGCGTCTTCTCAGCCTCGGCGATCTCCGCCAGCTCGGGCAGGGTGCGGCGGCGATGCGCCACCCGGGAGAGCTCGGCGTCCACCTTGGCGAGGTCGAGCAGCTGCCGCTGCACGGCGGGGTCTGCCTTCACTTCGTACTCCCGTTCGCTCGGACGTTCCACGGGTCGGTACACCGCGTGGAGACGTGAACCTCGACGGTACCCGCAGACCGGATCACCTCGGCGGCTTGCCCGCACCACGGCCACTCGCTGGCCCAGTGCGTGACGCCGACCAGAGCGGGCGCGGGGCCGCGCTGCTCCAGGTGCTCACCCGCCGGGTGGTGCCGGAGGTCGGCGGTGACGTAGGCGTCGACGCCGGCCTCGGTCGCCGCCGCCAGGTAGCTGTCCCCCGCTCCGCCCGACACCGCGACCGTCCTGATCGGACGGTCCGGGTCGCCGGCGCCGTACACCCCGGGCGCGGTGGACGGCAGTGCCGCGCCGACGCGCTCGACGAACCGGGCGAACGGCTCCGGACCGGGCAGCTCGCCGATGCGCCCGATGCCGGTGTCAGCGTCGTCGGCGTGGGGCGCGAGCGGGCGCAGCACGGTCAGGCCGAGAGCCGCGGCGAGCGCGTCGGAGACGCCGGGGTTGGCGGAGTCGGCGTTGGTGTGGGCGCAGAACAGCGCGATGCCCTCGCGGATCATGCGGTGCACGAGCGAGCCCTTGGCCGAGTCGGCCGCGACCCCGTGCACCCCGCGCAGCAGCAGCGGATGGTGCGCGACGATCAGCCGCGCCCCGGTCTCGATGGCCTCGTCCACGGTCGCGGCGACGGGGTCGACACACACCAGCACGCGGTCGGCGGGCTCGGCGGGATCACCGCACACGAGTCCCACCGCGTCCCACGATTCGGCCAGCTCACGGGGGTACGCCGCGTCCAGCGCGGCGATCACGTCGGCAACGCTCACGGACATGCGCACGATCCTCGCACGAGCGTCACCGGCTTAGGCCAACCGTCTGAACTTGGCGCGGGACCGCCCAGCGCGACCATGATCATCGCTAGCCTCGAACGGTCATTTTCCCGGCTGACCGAGGAGAGCAATGACCGCGGCTCGCGAAGTACCCGACATCCTGTCCGCCGAATTCGCCGAGGATCCCTACTCCGCCTACCGGATCATGCTCGAGGACTCGCCGCTGATCTGGCACGAGCCCATGCAGAGCTACATCGTCTCCCGCTACGAGGACGTGGCCAGGGCTTTCAAGGAGCCCGCGTTCACCACGGACAACTACAACTGGCAACTCGAACCCGTGCACGGCAGGACGATCCTGCAGATGAGCGGGCGAGAGCACGCCGTGCGCCGGGCGCTCGTGGCCCCCGCCTTCCGTGGCCAGGAGCTGCAGGCGAAGTTCCTCCCGGTGATCGAGCGCAACTCCGCCGAGCTGATCGACGGCTTCCGCGAGCGGGGCACCGCCGACATCGTCAACGACTACGCGCGGCACTTCCCCATCAACGTCATCGTCGACATGCTCGGCCTCGACCGCGCCGAGCACGCGCGTTTCCAGCGCTGGTACACCTCGATCATCGCGTTCCTCGGCAACCTCAGCCAGGACGAGCGGATCGCCGCCGACGGCCTGCGCACCCGCGACGAGCTGGCCGAGTACATGATCCCGATCATCCGGGAGCGGCGGCGGAACCTCGGCGACGACCTCCTCTCCACGCTGTGCGCCGCCGAGGTCGACGGTCAGAGCATGAGCGACGAGGACATCAAGGCCTTCGTGAGCCTGCTGCTGGCCGCGGGCGGCGAGACCACCGACAAGGCGATCGCGAGCATCATCAAGAACCTGCTGGAGCACCCGGACCAGCTACGAGCCGTGCGCGAGGACCACGGCCTCATCCCGAGGGCGTTCGCGGAGACCCTGCGCTACACGCCTCCGGTGCACATGATCATGCGGCAGCCCGCGGAGGACGTGGAGCTCGGCGGCGGCACCGTGCCCGCCGGCAGCACCGTCACGTGCCTGATCGGCGCCGCGAACCGCGACCCCAGCCGCTTCAGCAACCCCGACACGTTCGACATCTTCCGCGACGACCTGCCCACGGACACCGCGTTCTCGGCAGCGGCGCAGCACCTGTCCTTCGCGCTGGGCAGGCACTTCTGCGTCGGCGCGCTGCTGGCCAAGAGCGAGGTCGAGGTCGGGGTGGGTCAGCTGCTCGACGCCCTGCCGGACCTGGAGCTCGCCGAGGGCGCGGCCCCGGTCGAGCAGGGCGTGTTCACGAGGGGCCCGGCTTCGCTGCCGGTCCGCTTCACCCCAACCCCGCGGGCACGTACGTCGGCGTGAACCGCACCGGCAGGCTCGCCAGACCTCGCATCCACACCGACGGATGCCACTCCAGCGCGTCCGAGGGCACCGCGAGTGCGAGGTCCGGCAGCCGGTCGAGCAGCACCTCGACGGTGGTCCGCGCCATCACCTCGGCCACCTCGGGGGCCGGGTAGGGGCAGCCGTGCTCACCGTGCCCAAAGGACATGTGGGCGTGGTTGCCGACCGAGTCCGGCGACTCCAGCCGCACCTTCGGGTCGGCGTTCGCGGCGGCGAGACCGAGCACCAGCAGGTCGCCGGTCCTGATGCGCATGCCGGCGAGCTGCGTGTCGCGCGTGGCGAACCGGCCGATGAAGTTCTGCGTGGGCGTGTCGTGCCAGAGCACCTCGTTGAGGGCCTGGCCGACGCTCTCGCGCCCGCCGGCGAGCGTCAGCGCGAACCGCTCGTCGGTGAGCATCAGCCGGATCGTGTTGCCGATCCAGTTCGCCGTGGGCTGCTGCGCCGCCGCGGTGACCACCAGCAGGTCCTGCACGATCTCGTCGTCGGTGAGGTTCGCGTCGTGCTCCAGCAGGTACGACGGGATGTCGGGACCCGGCATCGCCCGCTTCGCAGCGAGCAGCTTGCCCATCGTCTTCTGCACGCGCAGGTAGGCGTCGGCCGCGCCGGGCCCGGTGTCGAGCGACTCGGCGATGTCGCGCACCAGCTCCGGCGTCTCCGACTCGGGCATGCCGAACATCTGCGCGATCACGTTGAGCGGGATGCGCAGAGCGTACTGCGCCATGAGGTCGGCCTCGCCCCTGCCGGCGAACGCGTCGATGAGCGTGTCGGCGACCCGCTCGGAGTACTGCGCGAGCTCGAACTGGTCGAACGCGCCGAGCGCGTCCCCGATCGCTCCGGCTCTGCGCTGGTGCTCGGCGCCCTCGGTGAACATCACCGACGGGTTGTGGGCCACGTACGGCAGCAGCGGCCAGTCGGCCGGCACCTGCTCCCACATGTTCCACCGGCGGGTGTCGCGGGCGAACAGCTGCGAGTCGCTGGTGACCTGGTGGACTTCGCGGTAGCCGCACACGAACCACGCGGGCACGTCGCCGTCGAGCAACACGGGCGCGACGGGTCCGTAGGTGTTCCTGATCTCGGCGTAGAGCGCGGCCGGGTCCTGCTGGAACCGCGGCCCATAGAGCCGGACGGGGCCGTGCTGCCGGGCGTGCTGCGGGTCGGTCATGAGGCGGTCTCCCTGGCCGATGAGAGCGCGTAGAGGTGGTTGACGAGAGTGATGAGGACCTGTTTGGCGGAATCGCGCTCGCGCGCGTCGCAGTCGATGAGCGGCACGTCCGGAGACAGCGTGAGCGCGTCGCGGACGTCCTCCAGCCCGTGCTGGGGGCCCGGGAAGTTGTTGCGTGCCACGATGAACGGCGTTCCGTGGTGCTCCAGCCGGTCGATCGCGTACCAGGAGTCCTCGAGCCTGCGCGTGTCCACGAGCACCACCGCCCCGAGCGTGCCGGAGAACAACCGGTCCCACAGGAACCAGAAGCGCTCCTGGCCCGGCGCCCCGAACAGGTAGAGCACGAGCTGCTCGCTCAGGCTGATCCGGCCGAAGTCGAACGCGACCGTGGTGGTGGTCTTGTCGGCGACGCCGCCGTTGTCGTCGATCCCGAGGCCGGCCTGCGTCATGGTCTCCTCGGTGTTCAGCGGGCGGATTTCGCTGACCGAGCGGACCATCGTCGTCTTGCCGACCCCGAACCCGCCGACCACCACGATCTTCAGGCCCTCCATGGCCGTACTGGGCAGCGGCGTTCTTTCGATGGGATCAGAGATTGTGGAGTCCAACGAGCACCTTCTTGAGGAATGCGGGATCCGGCAGTTCGGCGCTGGCGCGGGGCGACGAGGGGTGCCGCGCTGAGACCTGGCCCGCGTCGAGCAGATCGGACACCAGGATCTTCACCACGCTCACGGGCAGGGCGAGCTCGGAGGCGAGCTCGACGACCGCGGTCGGGAACCGGCAGGTCCGCAGGATCTTGACGTGTTCGGACTGCATGCCCGGCGTGGGATCGGCCTCGCTCACGATCAACGTGACGAGGTCGAGATCGCGGACCTCCGCCCGGCTCCGGCCACCGGTGAGGGTGTAGAGCCGGTCGGGGTCCTCGCTGTCGACTGCCCCTCGGACCATCATGCCGGCTGGCTGTGCCGGGGGTGACGTGGCGGCGAGGTGAGGAACGCGCCGATCTGCTCGACCAGCTCGTCCATCTTGTGCCCGATGAGGCCCACGTCGGACTCCTCGGACGCGAGCACCGCGAGGTGCGCGCCCTCCCCCGCCTCGACGATGAACAGCAGACCACCGTGGAACTCGGTCATGGACTGGCGCACCCCGCCGGTGCCGTCGCCGAACTCCACCGACGCGCTCTGCGACAGCGCCTGCACGCCGGCGGCGATGGCCGCGAGCTGGTCGGCCCGGTCGACACCGAGCGCGCGGGTGTGGCACAGCTTCAGGCCGTCCCTGGACAGCACCAGTGCGTGTGTGGCACCCGGCGTGGAGTCGACCAGGTTGTCCAGCAACCACTCGAGGTTCGGATTCGTCGTGCTCATCGGGTATCCGGGGCGCGTCGTCCCGATCTTGGCACCGGGCACGGCCTCGCCCCTCACTCCAATCTGTTGCTAGCTGTCCTGGTTGGCTGAGGGGGAATCGGGTTTCTGTCCGCGCGAGGTGCTCTGCCGGAAGGCACCGAACTTCGCGCCAGCGTCGGTGCGGGGCCTCGGCGGGTGCTGGGGCCTCGGCGACGGGGACGGCTGCGGCGAGTTGGCGAGCGTCTGGCCGCGCCGCCGCTTCGGCAGGCTGCGCAGCGGCTGCTGGGGCTGCTCGCCGTCGAGCACGGCCGTCATGGTCTCGCCGGACGGCGTCCGCGTCGCGCCGGCCGAGGCCGTCCGGACCGAACCCGTGGCCGTGACCGCGGGCTGGGGCGCGGTGGGCGGGTTCGGGAACTCCGTCCTCGGCTGCGTCACCAGCTGGTTCGGAATCCGCAGCACCACACCGGTCCCGCCGCGCGAGGACGGCCGGAAGAACACGTGCAGGTCGTGCTTGCGGGCGATACAGCCGACCACGGCGAGTCCGAGGCGGGTCCCCGAGAGCTTGGTCAGGTCCAGTTTCTCGGTGGTCGAGACCGCGGTCTTGGCGCGCTCCAGCGCCTGCGGCTTCATGCCGAGTCCACCGTCCTCGATGGTCACCACCACGCCGGTGTGCAGTTCCTCCACGTAGACGTGGACCTCCTCCGACGGCGCGGAGAACTTGGTGGCGTTGTCCATCAGCTCGGCGAGCGCGTGCATCACGTCCTCGGCGGCGTAGCCGACGATCGCGGAGGTGCTGGCGGAGTGGATGCGCACGCGCTGGTAGGCCCGGATCCGGCCCATCGCACCACGCAGGATGCTCTCCATGACGATCGGTTTGGTCCAGCGCCTGCCGGACCGCGCGCCGGTGAGCACCGCGATGCTGTCGGCGAGGCGGCCCGCCTGCGCCGTGCTGTGGTCGAGCTTGAGCAGATCACCGAGCACCTCTTCGGAATGCCGGTTCTCCATCTCGCGGAGGTCGGCGAGCATGCTCGTCGCGAGTGCCTGCACGCGCCCCGCGGCATTGGCGCACGCGGCCATCGCGGCGGCGCGCTGCCGGTGCCCGACGCTGATCTCCTTGGTCAGGGTGCGCAGGATGCGTTCGTGGGTTTCGTTGTCCGGCAACGGAATCTCGGTAAAGACCGTGTCGGCCGAAGCGCCCTCGCGCAGCCTGCGCGCTGCGGCGGGCAACGTGTCGTCGGCGAGGTGGTCGAGTTCGGCCTGCAGCCCGGCGACCTCGGCGCGCGCGGCACGCACCTGCTGGTCGCGCAGCACGGCGAAGAACGCGGCGGCGCAGAGCAGCGCGGCGGTGACGCCACCGGCGACGGCGACCGGGAGGCGGTCGGCGGCGGAGGCCTGGAGGGTGACCCACACCCAGGCTCCACCGGTGACGATCAGTGTGGCGAGGAGAACGAGCAGGGCCCGGTTCTGCGGTGATCGCTGGACGTTGGCGCGGTTCGCGGTGGACAGGGAAATGGGAGCCCCCAATGACCTGTGGTGTCTGCTTGCTCCCGCCAACGAGGGCGAGAATCGAGCCGTTGACGAGATCGGGAGCTTAGTACGTTCGCCGCATCGGGGGCTAGGCCTTGCCGAAGGTGTGTCCCCCCGAGGCGCCAGGAAACCGCTTGGCACACTGGGGGCATGCACGTCTGTTTCGTGTGCTCGGGAAACATCTGCCGCTCACCGATGGCGGCGATCGTCTTCCGCGAGCACCTCCGCCGGGCGGGGCTCGCCGGGGAGGTCCACGTCAGCAGCGCCGGCACGGGGCCGTGGCACGTGGGCGAGCCCGCGGATCCGCGCGCCCGCGCGACGCTGGAGGCGAACGGCTACGACGTCGGCCACGTCGCCGCGCAGATCGGCGAACCGCACCGCGACGCCGATCTGTTCCTGGTGGCGGACAAAGGCCATCTGCGGGATGTGCGCGCGCTCGTGGGCGACCCCGGGAAAGTCGTGCTGCTGCGCGATTTCGACCCCACCGCGCCGCCGCATTCCGAGGTTCCCGATCCCTACTACGGCGACGGCGACGGCTTCACCGACGTGCTCGGCATGATCGAGCGCGCGATGCCTGGGCTGCTCGACTGGGTGCGGGAACGGCGATGACGGCCGAGGAGGCCAGGGCGGCGGTGCGGCGGCACGTCGGCGTCGAACCGGGGCGGACCTACTCGCTCGGCGGTGCCGTGGTGGTGAGCCTGTCCGGCGGCGGCCAGGTGGTCGCCAAGCGGGGCGCGGGCGTGAACGCGACGGCGGCCGAGGCTGCGGGACTGCGCTGGCTCGGCGAGTCCGGCGACGTGCCGGTGCCAGGAGTGCACGGCGCCGACGACGAGTGGCTCGTGCTCGACTACGTCGCGCCGGGTGCGCCGAGCGTCGAGGCGGCCGAGGCGTTCGGGCGCGGGCTCGCGGCGCTGCACCTGCGCGGGGCGCCCGCGTTCGGGTCGCCACCGCCCGGCGGCCCCGCCGACGCGTGGATCGGCCTCGCGCCCATGCGCGCCGAGCCGCGCGCGGACTGGGCGGAGTTCTACGCGCGCGACCGGATCGAGCCGTACGTGCGCGACGCCGTCGAGCAGGGCCTGTTCACCACCGAACAGGCCGCCGTGTTCGACCACGTCTGCGCGCGCCTTCCCGAGCTCGCCGCGGCGCCGGAACCACCGGCCAGGCTGCACGGCGACGCCTGGAGCGGCAACGTCCACTGGGCCGCGGACGGCAGGGCCTGGCTCATCGACCCCGCCGCGCACGGTGGACACCGCGAGACCGACCTCGCCATGCTGCGGCTGTTCGGCACGCCGTTGCTCGACCACATCCTCGGCGCCTACACCGAAGCGGCGCGGGACGCGGACGCCCCACTCGCCGACGGCTGGCCGGAACGCGTGCCGCTGCACCAGCTGTTCCCCCTGCTCGTGCACACGGTGCTCTTCGGCGGCGGCTACGCCCGGCAGACACTGAGCGCCGCGAAGGCCGCCCTTCACGCAGGCTGACCACACTCGGTCGATTCGTTGATCGTTCTTCCCGCCGCTTCCTGGCGTGCCAGCTGGTCACGGGGCGAGGCGGGCGGGCCACGCGCCACACCGTGACGATGCCGGTGGCGGGCTGGGACGGTGCGCCAGATGGTGCCGCGCGGGGTCCCCGACGGCGGGAGCTGGGTGGCGCGCCGGGAGGGACTGTCCCCCGCGCTGTGAGTGGCCCGCGCCACGGCATACCGTTGAGGGGTGCGGTGGAAGTTCCTGCTCAAGCCCGGCTGGCTTGCGTTGACGGCGGTCGTGTTCGTCTTCGCCGTCTGCTGCTACACGCTGCTGGCGCCGTGGCAGTTCCAGCGCCACGAGGAGCGCGCCGCACAGAACGCCGCCGTGTCGGCGTCGTTCAGCGCGACGCCGAAGCCGATCTCCGAGGTCGGGCCGCAGGACCAGGAGTGGGAGCGCGTGCTGATCGAGGGCACGTACCTGCCGGAGGCCGAGGTGATCGCGCGACTGCGGACCGTGCAGGGTGAGCCCGCGTTCGAGGTCCTGACGCCGCTGCGCACCACTGACGGTCAGGTGGTGCTCGTCGACCGGGGCTACGTGCGGCCGGACGACCGCACCCGGGTGCCCTCCTACGCGGCGCCGCCGCAGGGCGTGGTGCGGGTCGAGGCGCGGATCCGCAGCGACGAACGGGACCCCAACGACCGGGATGCCTTCGCCAACGCGTCCACCGGCGGGCGCCTGCACGCTTACTCGGTGAACTCGCAGGTCGTCGCCAGGGCGACCGACCTGGACATCCGGCCCGGCTACTTCCAGCTGAGCGCCGACCAGCCGGGCGTGCTTGGCGCGCTGCCGCTGCCGCAGCTGCAGGCGGGGCCGTACTTCTCGTACGCGCTGCAGTGGATCGCGTTCGGCACGATGGTGCTGCTGGCCTGGCTGTACTTCACCATCCGCGAGATCAAGCCGGGCGGGGCGCTGGCGGAGGACCGCACCGCTCAGGAGCGGACCCGCCGCAAGTCGGTGGCCCAGATCCTCGCGGAGGACGAGGAACGCGAGCAGGCGAGCACCACGCCCTGAGCAGGGTCACCCGTCACCAATGGAGCCCTCACAGCCCTGTAGCTGCCCCCAAGGCCACCTTTGTTGCGTTGAGCGCAACAAAGGTGGCCTTGGGGGGCAGTGGCTCAGCTGCGGCGGCGCAGGAGGCCGAGGGTCAGCGCGAGAGCGGCTGAGGTGACGCCCGCGAGCCAGCCGACCACCCGGGACAGCTCGACGGCGCGGGTGACGTGGCCCGCGTCAGGGTTGCGGCCGTTGCCGAGCACGGGCAGCTCCTCGACACCATGCGGGTAGACCGTCCGCCCGCCGAGCCGGATCTCCAGCGCGCCCGCGAACGCCGCCTCGACGCGCCCCTCGTTGGGGCTCGGGTGCACCACGGTGTCACGCCGCCACGCCTCCCAGGCGCGGCCTGCCGAACCGCCGACCACCGGCGCGCCGGTGACCGTCAGCAGCGCCGCGACCCGCGTCGGCAGCAGGCTCACCAGCTCGTCGAGGCGCGCGCCGACCCAGCCGAACCGGCGGTACCTCGGCACCTTCGGCGCGACAAGCCCGGCGAGCACCGTCACCGCGCGCGAGCCGAGCAGCCCCGGCACCCCGGCGATCGCCCCCCAGACGAGCGGACCGACCACGGCGTCCGACGTGCTCTCCGCGAGCGTCTCCACCGACGCCCTCGACAGCGCGGGCACGTCGAGGTCATCGGTGCACCGGGTGTCCAGTGTGGACAAGGTCTCCCGGGCCGAGTCGAGGTCGCCGGTCTCCAGGTCCCTGGCCAGCTCCGTGCCCTCGGCCACCAGCCGAGCCCCGCCGACCACGGCCCACGTCGCCACGGCGGTGCCCGCCACCTGCACCAGGGGACGCCCGCGGCCGGCCCGTTCGGTCAGCACACCGAGGGCGACGGCCCCACCGGCGAGCCCACCCGCGTAGAGAGCGCCACGCGCGGGGTGGTCGGCGTAGACGCGCTCGCGTACGGCGGACGCGGCCTTCGCGAAGCCGGTGATCGGCCGCCCGCGTCTCGGGTCGCCGATCGCCCCGTCGGCGATGACACCCAACAGCAGTCCGATGGCCCGTGCCGCGCTCACCCGGAAACTCCCCCGATCCTCCGCCCGAATGCGGCGAGACTACTGGACGCTACGCCTCCGCCCGCGCCCACGCCCTGAGCATCACGTGCGCGATCGACGAGTTGCCCGGCAGCAGCAGCTGCTCGTTCTCGCCCCGGAACGCGGCGCGGACCGCTTCCCTGGGCACCCACCGCGCGTCCTCGATCTCCCCGTCGGCGGGGCTCAGCGCGGCACCGGCGTCGGCGCGCGCCGCGAAGCCGAGCATGATCGAGCGCGGAAACGGCCACGGCTGGCTGCCGAGGTAGCGGATGTCCCGGACCTCGACACCCGCCTCCTCGCGGATCTCCCGCTCGACGCAGCCCTCCAGCGACTCGCCCGCCTCGACGAACCCGGCGAGCACCGAGTACCGCTTCGGCGGCCAGATGGGCTGGCGGGCCAGCAGCACGTGCTGCCCGTTGACGCCGACGTCGTCGTGGACGAGGCAGATCACGGCGGGGTCGGTGCGGGGGTACTCCTCGCGCCCGCACGAGGAGCACTGCGTCGCCCAGCCGAACTGCCGCCGCTGGGTGGCGCCGCCGCAGCGGGCGCAGAACCGGCCCCGCCAGTGCCAGTTCCGCAGCGCCTCGGCGGTGGTCAGCAACCCGGCGGAGGTGTCGTCGAGCAGCGAGCCGTGCCCGCGCAGCTCGACCCACGCCTCGCCCTCGGCCGAGGGTGCCTGCTGGCGAACGCCCCAGACGCCCTCTATGTCGATCATCTCGGCGTCCTCGGGCGGGGCTCCCGGCACGAGCCAGTAGTCCGTGTCCTGCCACTGCCCGAGGAACGCCGCCGTCTCGGGCGGCTCCTCACCGAAGCTCAGCGCCTTGCGCGTCGCGAGCGGGATGCCGCCCGGCGGCAGCTCGTGCACGGCGGCCAGCGGCACCGGGGAGCGGCCGTAGCGGTCGACCACCACCACACGCGCGTCCGGCCACCGCGACAGCAGCCGTTCCGGGTCCGCCCGCAGTGTCTCATTACGGTCCACAGTGGACCTGGACAGCGCAGGCAGCGCCCCAAGCTGGAAGGGCGCACTGGTCATGACTCGGAGCTCTCCACGGTCACGCCACCGAGCGCGGTCAGCTGCGGGGCCAGCGTCTCCGCGTCGCCCACCACCACGCCGGTGAACCGGCTCGGCGCGAAGAAGTCCAGTGCCGCCTGCGCCACCTCGTCGGTGGTCACCGCTGCGACGCGGCCGGGGTGTTCGACCAGCCACTCGACCCCGAGCCCGACGGCCGCGAGGCCCAGCAGCTGGCTCGCGAGGCCCGCCTGCGACGAGGAGCCGATGAGCAGCGAGCCGACGGCGTACTGCCGCACCGACTCCACGTCGGCGTCGGTGGGTGGCACCAGGCCGAGCCTGCCCAGCTCGTACCGGGTCTCCAGCAGCGCCGCCGCGGTCACCTCGTTCGCCGTGTCGGCCTCCACCTGCACGGTCGCGTTCTGCCCGGTGAACTCGAAACCGGAGTGAGCGCTGTAGGTGTAGCCCTTGTCCTCGCGGATGTTCTCCACCAGACGCGACGAGAAGTAGCCGCCGAACACGAGGTTCGCGAGCTGCAGCGCCGGGTAACGCGGGTCGGTCCTCGGTAGCGACTGCGCCGAGAGCCGCAGCTGCGACTGCACCGCACCGGCTCTCGGCACGAGCAGCAGGTCGCCGCCTTCCAGCACGGGCAGCGCGGGCAGCTCCCTGGCCGCCTTCTCCGAGGCCCACGCGGACAGCGCCCGCTCGAGGTCACCGATCACGGCGTCGGGGTCGATGTCGCCCACGAGCACGAGCACGGAGCCACTCGGCAGCACCGCGGAGGCGTGCAGCGCGCGCACCGCCTCGGGGGTCACCCGTGCGACGTCCTCCGGCTTCGGCACCTCACGCGTGTACGGGTGGTCGCCGTAGCGGTGCCGCTGCAGCGCCTCGCGCGCGATCACGCGCGGCTGCGTGCGGGCGACGGCGAGCCGTTCGACGATGCGGTCGCCCTCCCTGCGCACCTCGTTGTCCACATAGGACGCCTCGGTGAGCACGTCGGCGAGCACGTCGAGCAGCGTGGGCAGCCCGCTCGCCAGGGAACTGGCCGACACCGAGAGGTGCTCGGGGTCCACGGCGGTGCCGAGGTCGCCGCCGATGAGCGCGAGCTCGGTGTCGATGGCGACCCGGTCGCGACGGCGGGTGCCGGTGGCGATGGTCTCGGCGAGGACCTCGGCCGTGGCCGGGTGCGACGGATCGTCGCCCGCGAACGGGATGGCCATCCGCAGTTCGACCATGGGCACGTTGGCCTTGCGCACGGCCAGCACTCGCAGGCCGTTGCCGAGCACGGTGTCGGTGTGGGCGAGGTCGGCCGCCGCGCGCTGCTCACCGAGCGGCGGCAGCGCCCTCGGCCCGGTCGCCGTACGGCCGATCTCCTCCGCGCTCCGGTGCGTCGCTGAGGTCACTGGGCGTCCCCCTCCTGAGGCTTGACGACGAGCACGGCGCGCGAGTCGGGGCGCAGGCCCTTCGCGGCCTCGGCGACCTGCTCGGGGTTGACGGCCGCGATGCGGTCGGCGACGCCGTAGGCGAGCGCCGCGTCACCGTAGAGCAGCTCGAACGCCCCGAACGCGAGGGTCCGCGAGACGAGCCGGTCGTGCTCGGAGTGCAGGTTGGCGCTCCACCGCGCCGTCACCTTCGCGAGCTCCTGCTCGTCGGGTGGCGTGCTGGCGAGCGCGTCGAGCTCCTCGTCGAGGGCGCCCAGCACACGGTCGGCGGTGACGTCGGGCGCGTGGATGGCCGTGACCGAGAACGTGTCGGGGTCGCGCGCCTCGAACGGTCCGAACAGGCCCGCGCCCGCGTTGATGTCGGTGACCAGCGGCTCGCGGTGCACCAGCCGCTGCTGCAGCCGGGAGCCGTCGCCGTCCGCGAGCACCCCGGCGAGCACGAGGTGGGCCAGGTAGCCGTCGAGCTCGTTGACCGGGTCCGGCATCCGGTAGCCGACCGCCAGCGCCGGCAGGGGCGCGTGCGGGTCGGTGTGGGTGTCGCGCAGCTCCGTGGTGGGCCTCGGCTCGGCGAACGACGGCCGGTGCGGCATCGGCCGCGCGGGCACGTCGCCGAAGTGCTTGTCGATCAGCTCACGCGCGCGGTCCACCTCGAAGTCGCCCGCGACCGTCAGCACCGCGTTGGCGGGCGCGTAGTAGGTGTCGAAGAAGGCCGCGCAGTCTTCGAGCGAGGCCTGTTCGAGGTCGGTGAAGTCGCCGTACCCGTTGTGGGCGTTGGGGAAGGTCGAGTAGAGCACCGGGGGCAGGAGGATCCACGGGAACCCGCCGTAGGGCCGGTTCAGCACGTTGAGGCGGATCTCCTCCTTGACCACGTCGATCTGGTTGGCCAGGTTGTCCCGCGTCAGCTTCGGCGCCCGCATGCGATCGGCCTCGAGGAAGAGGGCCCGCTCCAGCGCGGCGGACGGCAGCACCTCGAAGTAGTCCGTGTAGTCCGGGTGGGTGGAGCCGTTGAACGTTCCACCGCTGCCCTGGATGTGCCGGAAGTGCGCGAGCTTCTCGAGGCTCTCGCTGCCCTGGAACATCAGGTGCTCGAAGAGGTGCGCGAACCCGGTCCGCCCCTCCGGCTCGGACCGAAAGCCCACGTCGTAGTGCACGCTTACACCGACGACCGGCGCGGTCCGGTCGGGCGCGAGCACGACCCGCAGGCCGTTGTCGAGGGTAAGTCTGTATAGCTCGGGTGCGGCCATGCTCACACCCTACGGGAGCGGTGCCACTCGGCGGCCCGGCCCGGACTGGGTAGTGTCGAGGTCATTGTGGTGACTGTCACTTCGCACCGATGGGCGAGCACATGAGACCACTCCGCGAACAGACCATCCTCATCACCGGCGCCACCGACGGTCTCGGCCGCCGCCTCGCCACCGAGCTGGCCGGGCAGGGCGCCCGCGTGATCGCACACGGCCGCGACCCCGGCAAGCTGATGGCGCTCCGCGACGAGGTGGGCACCGAAACGGCGAGGGCCGACCTGGCCGAACTGCGCCAGGTCGAGCGGCTCGCCGAGGAGCTGACCCAGCGGTACGACCGCATCGACGTGCTGGTGAACAACGCCGGTGTCGGCTTCGGCTCCGACCCGGCGCTTCGCGAGGAGAGCGCCGACGGCATCGAGCTGCGGTTCGCCGTGAACTACCTCGCCGGCTACCACCTCACGCACAAGCTGCTCCCACTGCTCTACGCGCCGGCGCGGATCGTCAACGTGGCGTCGGCGGGCCAGGAGGAGATCGACTTCGCCGACCCGCTGCTGCACGAGGACTACGACGGCGTCCGCGCCTACCGGCAGAGCAAGCTCGCGCAGGTCATGTTCACCATCGACCTCGCAGAGGAGCTGCGCGGCACCGGGATCACCGTGAACGCGCTCCACCCGGCGACGTTCATGGACACCACGATGGTCCGCGAGACCGGCACCACGCCGCACAGCAGCATCGACGAGGGTGCCGCCGCGACGCTGCGGCTCATCACCGCGCCGGAGCTGGGCGGGGTGAGCGGGCACTACTTCAACGGCCTGCGGCCCGCACACCCGCACCGGCAGGCCGAGGACCTGAAGGCTCGCGAGAGCCTGCGCCTGCTCAGCGACGAGCTGATCGCCGCCGCGCTCAGCTAGGCGGCGTGAACGGCGACTCCCCCGGCGAGTCCGAAGTGGACGGCCGTGGCGGCTCGGCGGGCTGCTGCTGCGGCCTTGGTGCGGCCGAGAGCCGGGCGTAGTCGCGGGCCTGACGCTCGGCGAGGACGGCGGAGAGGTAAGCCCAGGCAGGCGTGTACGGCGGCACCGGGGCGCCGACGTGCTCCGCGACCTCGGCGGCCAGCTCGGCGCCGATGCGGTCGCGGGCGCCCTGGTTCAGCTCGTGATAGCGGCCGAGGTACTGACGTGCCTGCAGGGCCAGCACGTCGGGCAGGCGTGTGAGGTCGAGCTGGGCAGCCCAGTGCGCGAGCGCGGGCGGCATCATGAAGCCCGCGCTGCGCGACTCCGGCACCCGCTCCCTGATCACGACCGTGCCTGCGAGGTAGTCACCCACCCGCTTGCCCTTCGCCGAGGCCAGCGAGGTCAGGAATCCGACGAAGCTCCAGGCGCCGAACGGCCCGAAGTCCACGAGCGCGCCCGCGAGCGCGCGGATGAGCGCGTGCCGGAAGCGGATCGGGCCGCCGTCGTCGCGCACGACGCGCAGGCCGAGCGCGGCCTTGCCGAGCGTGCGGCCCCTGGTGAGCGTCTCGCAGACCGCGGGGTAGCCGACGAGCACGAGCACCTGCACGGTGGTGACGATCGCGACCACGAGCGCGGTGTCCTCGGGCACGGCCGTGAGCGCGAACACGAGGAGCACCAGCAGCAGCGAAGCCACCTGCACGAGGAGGTCGACGCCGTAGCTCAGCGCGCGGCTGGCCGAGCGCGCCAGCCGCAGGTCGAGCACGACGGCGTCACCGGTGACGAGATCGGGTTCCCGCTGCACACGACCAGTATCGTTTGCCCACAGGGGCCAACGGATCGGCAGGGGTGTTCGCGTGGATCTGGATGTGTTCGTCGCCGCGCACAACGCCGAGTGGGACCGGCTGGCCGAGCTGGTCTCCCGCGGCTCGCGGCTGCGGGGCACCGAGGCCGACGAGCTGGTGCGGCTCTACCAGCGCACCGCCACTCACCTGTCGATCCTGCGCTCGACCGCGCCCGACCCCGCTCTGCTGGCGCGGTTGTCGGCGCTGGTGGCGAAGGGCCGCTCCGCGGTGACGGCCACCCACAACCCCGCCTGGCGCGAGGTCGGGCTGTTCTTCTCGCGCCGATTCCCCGCGGCGGTGTACTCCAGCCGCGCGTGGTGGGGAGCGACGGCGGCGGTGTTCGTGCTGGTCACCGGAGTGCTCTCGGCGTGGGTCGCCGGTGACGAGCGGGTGCGGGCGACCATCGCAGCGCCCGAGGAGATCCGCGCGATGACGCAGCCGGGCGGCGCCTACGAGAGCTACTACTCCAGCGGGCCCGCGGGTTCGTTCGCGGCGCAGGTGTGGACCAACAACGCGCAGGTGGCCGCGGCGTGCCTGCTGCTCGGCGTGCTGCTGTGCGTCCCGGTGGTGCTGGTCCTGTGGCTGAACGCCCTGAACCTGGGCGTCGGCATCGGGCTCATGGCGTCGGCGGGCCGCGGCGAGTTCTTCCTCGGCCTGCTCGCCCCGCACGGGCTGCTGGAGCTGACGGCGGTGTTCGTGGCCGCGGGCGCGGGGCTGCGGCTCGGGTGGACGGTGATCGACCCAGGAGGCAGGCCCAGGTCGGTGGCGCTCGCCGAGACGGGGCGCGCCGTGGGCGCGATCGCGCTCGGCCTGGTGTGCGTGCTGCTGGTGTCCGGCGTGATCGAGGCGTTCGTGACGCCATCGGGCCTGCCGACGTGGGCCAGGGTGGGCATCGGCTGCCTCGCCGAGGCCGCGTTCCTCGCCTACGTGTTCGTGTTCGGTAGGCGCGCGGCGGCCGAGGGCGAGACGGGCGACGTGGACGCCCGGCACGCCGGGGACACGCTGCCCTCGGCCGGGTAGCGACGCGCGACCGGGTAGCCCCGCGGCCGGGTACCGACACGACCGGATAACCGCGCGGCCGGGTAGCCCCGCGATCGGATGGCCCCGCGGCCGGGTACCGACACAACCGGATGGCCCGGGTACCGACGTGACTGGGTAGCGACGCGCGGCCGGGCCGCAGCCACGAGCCCATTCGCGGCGGCATTCTCCTCGAGAAAGCCCCGCGACGCCGCGAGCATCTGGGAGCAAGCGAGCTTTGCTCCCGTTTTCCGGCAGTAAAGCTCCCTCGCTCACCCACGGCGGTCAGAGCCGGCCTGCCGCCTTGAGGTCGAGGTAGCGGTCGGCGAGCGCGGGCGGCAGCCGGTCCGGGACGGCGTCCACCACCTCGGCGCCGTGGCGGGCGAGCAGCGCGGTGACGTGTGCGCGCTCCGCGAGCGTGCGTTCCGCCGCGGCGGCTCCGTACACGGCGTCGGCGTCACCCCGCCCGCGCGCCAGTTGGGCGACGGCGGGATCGGCGACGGCGGCGACCAGCAGCCGATGCCGCGCGGTGAGGGACGGCAGCACCGGCAGCAAGCCCTCCTCCAGTGGCGCCGGGTCGAGCCCGGTCAGCAGCACCACGAGCGAACGGCGCCGCGTCCGCCGCAGGACCTCGCCGACGAGCCCTCGCGCGTCGGACTCCACGAGCTCCGGTTCCAGCGGAGCCATCGCCGTCACCAGCGATGGCAGCAGCTGCGCGGCGGCGACCCCCTGCACGCTCGCCCGGACCCCGCGGTCGTAGGCGAGCAGGTCCACGCGGTCGCCCGCGCGCGAGGCCAGCGCGGCGAGCAGCAACGCCGCGTCCATCGCCGCGTCGAGCCGGGTGCCGTCACCGATCCGGCCCGCCGCCGTGCGCCCGGTGTCGAGCACGAGCAGCACGTGCCGGTCGCGCTCGGGCCGCCACGTGCGCACCATGACGTCCGCGGCCCTGGCCGTGGCCCGCCAGTCGATGGAGCGGACGTCGTCGCCGAGGACGTACTCCCGGAGCGAGTCGAACTCGGTGCCCTGCCCGCGCACGTGCGCGGCGCTGCGGCCGTCGAGCCTGCGCAGCCGGTCGAGCCTGCCGGGCAGATGCCGTCGGCTGTGGAACGGCGGCAGCGCGCGCACCGCCCACGGCACCTCGTGCGAGCCCTGCCGCGCGGCGAGCCCGAGCGGGCCGACGGCGCGCACGGTGACGCGGTGCGCGAGGCGGTCGCCGCGCCGGGTGGGCCGCAGAACGGTCGTCACCGTCCGGGCCTTCCCCGGTGGCACGGCGACGCGGTGACGGTCGGTCTCGGCGCCAGCGCTCGGCTGCCACGCGTCACGCAGCACACCACGCACGGTGCGCCTGCCGGGGTTGGTCACGCGCAGGCGGACCTCCGCCCGCTCCCCGAGTCGCACCGACGTCGCGCCGTCGCGCGAGAACGTCAACGCCCGCACGCTGCCCGCGAACAGCAGGTCGGCGACCACACCGGCGAGAATCACCGCGCACACCGCGAGCACCCCGGCGAGCGTCGGCGCGAGCAGCGCCACGACGAGCGCGCCGGCGAGTGCCAGCAGTGGGGTGCGTGCGGTGAGCGCCATCAGCGGGGCACCGGGACGGTCGCGAGCAGGCGGTCGAGCAGGCCGTCGGCCGTCGCGCCCTCCAGCTCGGCCTCCGGCCGCAGCTCGACGCGGTGCCGCAGCGCGGGACGGGCGAGCGTCTTGACGTCGTCGGGGGTCACGTAAGCGCGGCCGGAGAGCCACGCCCACGCCCTCGCGACCGACAGCAGCGCGGTGGCCCCTCGCGGCGAGACGCCCAGCCGCACCGCGGGTGCCTCGCGGGTGGCGCGGCACAGGTCGACGACATAGCCCGTCACCTCGGGGCCGACGGTCACCTCGCGCACCGCCGCCCGCGCGGCGGCGAGCTCGCCCGCGCCCGCGACGGGCCGCACCCCGGCACCGGCGAGATCGCGTGGGTCGAAGCCCTCGGCGTGCCTGGTCAGCACCGCGATCTCGTCCTCTCTGGACGGTGCGGGCATCGTGAGCTTGAGCAGGAACCGGTCGAGCTGCGCCTCCGGCAGCGGGTAGGTGCCCTCGTACTCGACGGGGTTCTGCGTGGCGATCACCACGAACACCTCGGGCAGCTTCCGGGGCTCGCCGTCGACGGAGACCTGCCGCTCCTCCATCGCCTCCAGCAGCGCCGACTGGGTCTTCGGCGGCGTCCGGTTGATCTCGTCCGCCAGCAGGAGGTTGGTGAACACCGGGCCCTCGCGGAAGGAGAACTCGGCGGTGTGCGGGTCGTAGACGAGCGAGCCCGTGACGTCGCCGGGCATGAGGTCGGGGGTGAACTGCACGCGCGTGGTGCGCAGGTCGAGCGCCGCTGCCAGCGTGCGCACGAGCAGCGTCTTCGCCACGCCGGGCACGCCTTCGAGCAGGACGTGTCCCCGGCACAACAGCGCGAGGATCAGTCCGGTGACGGCGGCGTCGTTGCCGACGATCGCCTTGGCGACCTCGGAGCGCAGCGCGATGAGCGACTGCCGGGCGTCGTTCGATGCGGTCACAGGCGAACCTCGTTCTCGAGTGCGTCCAGTTCGTCGGCGAGCCGCACGAGGGCGGCGTCGTCGGCAGGGGGCGGACCGTACAGCAGCGCTGCGGTGTCGCGGCCGGTCCGTGCCGCGATCGCCGCCACGACGGCGGCCGGTTCGGCGTCGCAGGGCAGGCCCAGCGCGGACAGCAGCCGCTCGATGCTCGCGCGGCGCAGTGCCTCCGCGGCGTGGTCGGCGGCACCGCCCCTGCGGTAGAGGCGCGCCCTGCCCTCGACGGTCTCGGCCGCGCGCACCACCACCGGCAGCGGCTCGCTGACGACGGGGCCGAGCCTGCGGGCACGCCACAGCGCGAGCAGCACCGCGGCGACCCCCACCTGCGCGGCGCCGAACACCCAGGCGTCCGGCAGCAGGTCCGTCAGCGCCTCCTCGCCGCGCAGCGCGGGGTCGCCGGGCGAGGGCAGGTACCAGACGAGCCGCTCGTGCCCGCCGAGCACGCGCAGGGCCAGCGCGGCGTTGCCCTCCTCGTCGAGCCGGGCGTTGGTGAGCGGGGCCGGCCCGCCAAGCACGGTCACGGCCCCGTCGGTCGCCAACGCGCCGTCGTAGCACGTGAGCACCGCGGCGTAGTCGGTGCCGCCGAGCGTCACACCCCCTGCGGCGACGGCGGCGGGCAGCGCACAGCCGGGCCGCCGGACCTCCTCGGCGAGCGGTCCGACCTCGGCGATCCCCGGCGCGACCGCGTCGAGCGTGGCCTGGGAGGGCGCGAGCAGCACCACCGAGGCCGCCTCACGGGTCAGCGTCCGGAGCGTGCCGGGGTCGACCAGGTCGGGCCGGGTCACGAACAGCGTCGCACCGCGCGCGTCCAGGCCCCGGCTGGAGTGGCGGGCCTCCACGGTCACACCCTGTGCGCCGAGCAGCCTCGCCACGGCGCGGCTGCCGTCCTCGGTCGCCGACTCCGGGTCGAGCGCGCCGCCGTCGCCGCTGCGCGACAGGCTCAGCACCACGGCGGTGGCGAGCACCGCGAAGACGATCACGAGCGGCGCTCTCGCGGCCCGCCACACGCGTGCGGCGTCGGGTGAGACCGAGGTGCTCACCGGGCCACCGTCCTGCGCTCGCGCACGGCGGCCTCGAGCGCGGCGAGACGTTCGACGCCCTCGGCCGTGGCCGCGCTCCCGCCGTAATGCACCTGATCGAACAGCACGGCCGCGGCTCTCAGCTCGCCGGCCGAGCCGGGCAGCAGAGCCCCGGCCTCAGCGGCGACCTCGGCGGCGGTGCGCCCGGAACGCTCGTCGAGCACCCCGCCTTCCTCCAGCCCACGCACGATCGCGCGGAACCACTCGCGCACAGCCTCGGCGTGCTCGCCGTCCGCCCGCGCCCGTTCGGCCGCGAGCCGGTGGGCGGCGGCCGTGCGGACCGGACCGGAGAACACCTCGGCCCGGCGCGCCCGCCGCCGTCGCACGATCTTGCCCGTGCGCAGGCGGACCACGGCAGCGAGCACGACGAGCAGCACCAGGAACAGCACCAGCCCCGCCACGCCGCCGGGCGCCCCGTCGAGGGCGCCGAAGAAGTCCGCGAGCAGGTCGGCGACCCAGTCGACGACGCGCTCGACCGGACCGGGCCGCGCCTCCTGGTACACCCGGTCGGCCAGCTCATCGCGAGCGGCCCGCTGGGCCTCGTCGCGACCGACGTCGACCGGGACGTCGGCGAGTCCGATCATTCGCCGCCGGCCGCGCGCGCCAGCTCCCTGTCGAGTCCCTCGCGGCGCATGCGCTGGTCGATGTAGAGCAGCGCGGTGACACCTGCCGCGAACGGCACCGTGATGGTCTGCGCGATCGCCCTGCCCAGCTCACCGATCAGCAGGTCGCCGGTCGAGGCGCCCTGACCTATGTCGGCGCCGCCCGCGAACCCGAACGGGATCTGGATGATGAAGCTGATCACGAACGTGATGATCAGGGCTACGAGCAGGATGCCGAACACTCGCCACCACGAGCCGCGCACCAGGGCCGTGGAGCGGCCGAGCGACCTGCCGACCTTGCCCCGCTCCAGCACCAGCGCGGGCGTGGCCAGGCTCAGGAACACGTAGGCCACGATGCCGGGGACGATGAAGAGCACCGTGCCGACCGCGACGATCAGCGCTACCAGCAGGGTGAGCCCGAGCAGCGGCAGCAGGCGCGGCCGCAGCTCCTCCCACGCCTCGGCGAAGGTGATCGGCTGGCCCAGCACGGCCTTGCCGACCACGACCATCAGCAGACCGGTGAGGAAGGTCTGCGTCACCATGGTCACGATCAGGATCACGGCGTTGACCGGCAGGGTCTGGCGCAGGGCCTCCCACAGCGCGTCGAGCTGCTCCTCCTGCGTCGCGTTCGGGCTGAGCATGACCTGCTCGACCGAGCCGAGCAGCCACATGTCGGCCAGGAGGAAGAGCACCGCGCTGATCAGGGCGACGACAGCCGAGGAGCCGAACACGATGCCCGCGTACTTGCGCATCGTGCCGATCGCGCCGTCCAGTATCTCGCCGAGCGCGAGGGGCCGGAGCGGGATCACGCCAGGCTGCCCCTGCGATCCGCCGCCCGCGCGGGGGTTCTGCGGATACTGGGGGTACTGCGGGTACTGCGCGCGGCGGGGCTCGTCGCCGGAGTCCGGCGAGGACCAGCCACTGGGATCTGTCATTGAGCAATCCTCGCATTTCGTAGGAACCACGCACGTCGTCGGTGCCGCCCAGATTAGGCAAGCCGCACCCCGGTGGCTCACCCGCTCGTTATGCTGAGCCGGAAATCGATCTAGGCGTCGGGACGAGCACATGACACAACCGCCGCAGGGCCCCTACGGTCCCCAGTGGCCGCAAGGACCACAGGGGCCGCAGCAGCCCCCGGCTCCGCATCCGTACGGGCAGGCCGGGTACGGGTACCCGGGCTACCCGCCGCGGAAGCCACGCGGTCCCCTCATCGTGGCGTCCATCGGCGGTGCCACTCTGCTCGTGCTGAGCCTGATCGTCGTCTTCACCCTGACGAACGGCCGGGACAACGAGCCGTCGGCCGACGGCGGCTACACCAACAACGCCGCCACAAGCACGGTCGAGTCGACCACCACGACGGCGTCGAGCACCACCTCGACCACCACCGAGAGCAGCGAGACGTCCACCGAGTCCAGCACCTCGGAGGTCGAGCAGGGGCCGAGGAAGATCCTCGCGCTCGCCGACCACCCGATCCTGCAGGACCCCGACGCCGGCCTGCAGAACCTCGCGTGCCACCTCCCCGCGTGGGAGAGCAACCCCGCGGCCGCGGAGGCGTTCTTCACCGCCGCGGCGGGCTGCCTCGACGCGGCGTGGGGACCGTTCCTCGAGTACTACAACCTGCCGTTCGTGTCGCCGACGCTGCACTTCCCCTCGGGCGGCGGCTTCGACACCCCGTGCGGCACGATCGAGGTGGGCATCGCCACGGCCGCCTACTACTGCGAGAACAACCTGTACGTGCCCTTCGCGGGGCTGCAGACCGAGCAGTACGGCAACAACCCCGGCGTGTACCTGGCGCTGTTCGCCCACGAGTACGGCCACCACGTGCAGGAGGTGGCGGGGATCATGGACGCCGCGTGGGAGGAGATCTACGCGGCGGGCCAGAACAGCCCGGCGGGACTGGAGATGTCACGGCGCAAGGAGCTGCAGGCCCAGTGCTTCTCGGGCATGTTCATGGGCGCGCACGTCGACCGTGGCGGCACGATCACGAGGGACATGTACGACAAGGCGTGGTACGACCAGGAGACCCGCGGCGACGACACGTCCGGCACCCAGGACCACGGCAGCAACCAGAACTACGCGGCATGGTGGCGGGCCGGCGCCTACGACAACCGCATCGTCGACTGCAACACCTTCGCGGCCAGCAGCGCCGACGTAGCCTGACCAGCCAACCCCAGTCAGCCCCAGCCAACCGCAGTGAAGGCCACCTTGCCTGCGTTGAACGCAGTGATGGTGGCCTTCACTGCGGTTGGGCAGAGTGGCCGGTTTGCGTCAGAGGACCGCGGCCGGGCGGCGGGGGCCCCGGGCGAGGAGGAAGGCGTAGGTGCCGCCCCCCGCGCAGCTCAGCACCAGCAGCGCGAGCCCGACGGGGCGCCGCAGGTCACTGCTGCCCACCGCGGCGTTGGCGAGCTGCACGTCGATCAGCCCTTCGGCCGCCGCGTGGGGCACCGCGATCTCGATCCGCTCGTCCTGGTTGTGCCCGCAGCCGCTGAGGGTGCCGTTGCGGGTGACGCCGTCCAGCTCGAAACGCACGGTCTCCTCGGCGTTCGGCCTGGTGCAGTCGGCAGGCAGCGTGACAGTGGCCTCGACGGTACGCGTGTCGGCGACCTCAGCGGTGCCGAACAGCGAGGGACCCGCCCACCAGGCGGCGAGAACGATGAGAATGCCAGTGGCGGCGGAGACGCCGAGGACCTTCCACGTCAGCGGCGGCATCGGCCGCCCGGATCCATTCGCTCGCTGCCACACGCGGCCAATCGTTCCAGATCATCGAACCGAATCACAGAAAGTGCAGTGCTCCCAACATCACACGACCGGGCACCTCAGCGCGCCGCGTGCTTCGCGGGTGTGACCTTGCGGACGTACAGCAGCCGGTCGCCCCGCTCGATGGCGTCGACCTCGGGCGAGTCCACGCGGTAGAGGCTGCCGTCCCGCACCACTCCGAGCACGATGTCGGGCAGGTGCCGGGGCGAGCCGCCCTCCTCCGACGGCTCCACGGGCCGCTCCGCGATCGCCAGCCCCGTCTCCGGGGTGAGCAGGTCCTCGACCATGTCGACCACGAGCGGCGTGCGCGTCGCGATGCCGAGCAGCCTGCCCGCGGTCTCACTCGACACCACCACCTGGTCGGCACCGGACTGCTTGAGCAGGTGGACGTTCTCCGCCTCCCGCACCGAGGCCAGGATTCTGGACTTCGGGGCCAGCTCCCGCGCGGTGAGCGTCACCAGCACGGCCGTGTCGTCGCGGTTCGGGGCGACCACGATCGCGCGCGCCCGCTGCGCACCGGCCACCCGCAGCACGTCCGAGCGGGTCGCCGACCCGTGCACGGTGATGAGCCCGAGCGCGCTGGCCGCGTCGAGCGCCGCCTGGTCGGTGTCCACCACCACGATCTGGCTCGGCTCGGCGTCTTCCTCGGCGAGCAGGGAGTTGACCGCCGACCGGCCCTTCGTGCCGAAGCCGACGACCACCACATGGTCCCGCACCCTGTGCCTCCACTTCTGGATCCTCAGCGCCTGCCGCGAACGCTCGGTCAGCACCTCCAGTGTGGTACCGACCAGGACGATCAGGAACATCACCCGCAACGGGGTGATCACCACGATGTTGATCAGCCTGGCGAAGTCGGTCACCGGCGTGATGTCACCGTACCCGGTGGTCGACAGCGAGACGGTCGCGTAATAGAAGCAGTCCAGGAACGACAGGCCGTCCTCGTTGGCGTCGCTGTAGCCGTCCCGGCCGATGTACACGATCAACACGGCCGCGAACAGGAACAGAAATGCCCCGATGATCCGCCGCCCGATCGAGCGGAGCGGGCTGACCTTCGTCTCCGGCATGCGGATGACGCCGACGAGCGCGTGACCGGGCTGGTCGGACAGCGGCTGCCGGATGAGGCGCTTGATCACGCGCGAACCTTAACCGCTTCCCGGGACTCCGCGCAGTAGCTCGCGCAACCCGTCCGCGTCGAGCAGATCCACCGGCCGCACCGTCCGGTCGGGCCGCACGTAGTGGAACGCGGCCCGAACCTTCTCCAGAGGGGCGCCCGACAGGCCCGCCCACGCCAGCCGGTACGCCGCGAGCTGCACCGACAGGGCGGGCAGCTTGCCGTCCTCCGGCACCGTGCCCGTCTTCCAGTCCACGACGGTCCAGCCGCCGTCGTCGTCGGCGAACACGGCGTCCATCCGCCCGCGCACGGTGACCCCGTCGATGTCGGTGGAGAACGGCACCTCCACCTCGTGAGGCGTGCGGTGCGCCCACGCGCTTCGCTCGAACGCCTCCTGCAGCGCCTCCAGCTCGGCGTCACTCGCCTCGCCGAAGTCGGCGGCGCCGGGCAGGTCCTCCAACTCCAGGAGCCGCTCCCCGGCGAACCGCCGCTCCAGCCAGCCGTGGAAGGCGGTGCCCCTGCGGGCGAAGGCGTTGGGCGGGAACGGCAGCGGCCTGCGCAGCCTGCGCGCGAGCGCCTCGGGCTCGCCGGCGAGTTCCACGAGCTGACTCACCGAGAGCTGACCCGGCAGGGTCACCTGGTCGCCGTCGCCCGACGCGCGCTCCCGTTCCGCGAGCAGCACGTCGGTGTCGGCGATCCACCCGTCCGGATCGTCGTCCGCGATGGGCAGGTCCAGCTCCTCCAGTGCGGCGAGCACCAGGTCGGCGCCCTCACGCACGGCCGCGCGCCGTTCGCCCAGTGGGTCCACCGGCCAGCTCGCGGAGCGCGACGCCGTCACCAGCGGGTTGTCCTCGTCCTCGCCGGGCGGCTCGGCCCAGTGCACGACCGTGCCGACGCCTTCCTCCGCTCTGAGCACGTCGGCGATCTCGGTGAGGAACTCCGAGGGCCCCTTCGGCCGCGCGCTGCTCTCGTTCCACCAGTGGCCGGAGGCGAGCAGGCAGTGCTCGGCCCTGGTCAGCGCGACGTAGCAGAGCCGCCGCTCCTCCTCGGCGTGCCGCGCGGCGAACCGCTCCTCGTGGTCGGCGCAGGCGTCGAGCACCTCCTTGCGGTTCTCGTCGCCGTGCAGCCGAAGCTCGGGCAGGTCCTGTGCGTCGCCACGCAGCGCGGCGGGCAGCTCGGGCACGGTCCGCAACCACGACGACGAGCGCCGTTTGCCGGGGAAGGTGTCCTGCACCAGGTGCGGCACCGCCACGACCCGCCACTCCAGGCCCTTCGCGGAGTGCGCGGTGAGCACCTGCACGCGGTCGGCCACCACCTCGACCTCACCGGGCGGCAGACCGTCCTCCGCGTGCTCCGCCGTCGCGAGGTAGTCCACAAAGGACAAGAGGGTGCCGGTGGGCGCGTGCTCGGCGTACTCGGTGACCACGTCGGCGAACGCGTCCAGGTGCGCACGCCCCGCGCTGCCCGGCCTCGCCAGCGCCTCGACGTCGAGCAGCATCGTGCGCTCGACGTCGGCCACCAGCTCCGGCAGCGGCTGGTCGAGTCTGCGCCGCAGCGCCCAGAGTTCCCTGCTGAGCCTGCGAATCCGGGCGTAGCCCTCCTCGGAGTAGCGGGCCGGGTCGCCGGGGTCGTCGATCGCGTCCACCAGCCCGGCCTGCTCGGCGCGCTCGGCGACGAGCACGTCGTCGTCGGCCGACAGCTCTCCCGCCCGCCGCCACAGCGCGCCGAGGTCGGCGGCCGCGAGCCGCCAGCGCGCGCCGGTGAGCAACCGGGCGGCGGCGGTGCCCGACAACGGCTCGGCCAGCACCCGCAGGGTCGCGACGAGGTCGGCCACCTCGGGCTCGTCGAGCAGCCCGCCGAGACCGACGACCTCCACCGGCAGCCCCCGCGCCCGCAGTGCCGCGGCGACCGGGGCCATGTCGGCCCTCCTGCGCACGAGCACCGCGGCCGTGGGCGGCGTGCCCGTCTCCTCGCGCTCGGCGAACCACACCGAGGCCAGCTCGCCGGCGAGCCAGTCGCGTTCGGCCCGAACGTCGGGCAGCAGCGCGCACCGCACGTCGGCGGGGCCGGCGCCGTCGCGGGCCCGCAGGCGCTGCACGCCGAGGCCCTGCGCGCGCAAGGGCTCGGCGACGGCGTTGGCGAGTGTGAGCACCTCGGGCGGGTTGCGGAAGCTTGTCAGCATCCCGTACTCGCGCGCGGGCAGCAGACCTTCCTTGCCGCGCCGGGGGAAGTCCGTGGTGAAGCGGGGCAGGTTGGCCGCGCTCGCCCCGCGCCAGCCGTAGATCGCCTGCGCGGGGTCGCCGACGGCCGTCACCGGCATCGGGTCCGTGCCGCCGAACAGCGACCGCAGCAGCACACGCTGGGCGTGCCCGGTGTCCTGGTACTCGTCGAGCAACACCGCGCCGTAGCGATCGCGCTCCCCCGCGACGACCTCGGGCTGCGACTCGGCGAGCGTGGCCGCGAGCGACATCTGGTCGGCGAAGTCGAGTGCGCCGTCGGCGCGTTTGCGCTGCTCGTACGCCTCGATCAGCGGCAGCAGCTCGAGCCGGAACCGTTGGGCCACCAAAATGTCGTTGAGCGCGACCGGCAACGCCTCCCGCTGCCCCTTGGCCCTCGGCGCGTTCTCGACGATCCGGCAGAGCCATGCCGTGTAGGCCCGCAGCTGCTCCGGGTCCACCAGGTGCTCCCCCAGCTCCCCGGCGAGGCCGAGCAGCTGCGCGGTGACCGATGGCGGCACGCGGTCGGTGTCCAGGTCACTGTCCCACGTGGACACCACGCGGTGCGCGAGCTGCCACGACGCCGTCTCCGACAGCATGCGCACGCCGGGCTGCACGGGCAGCCGCAGCCCGTGCTCGCCGAGCAGGCGGCCCGCGTAGGCGTGGTAGGTGAGCACGGTGGGCTCGCCGGTGAGCACGGCCATTCGCCGCTCGCCGCCGGGATCGAGCCGGTCGAGCAGGCCGGACCCGGCGAGGCGGCGCAGGCGGGCGCGCACGCGGTCGGCGAGCTGCCGCGCGGCCTTGCGCGTGAACGTCAGCCCCAGCACGCGTTCCGGCGTCACGAGACCGTTGGCGACGAGCCACACGACGCGCGCCGCCATCGTCTCGGTCTTGCCCGCACCGGCACCCGCGACCACGAGCGCGGGCTCGGCGGGCGACGCGATCACGGCGGCCTGCTCGGGCGTGGGCGGATGCAGGCCGAGCGCGTGGGCGATCTCGGCGGGATCCACGAGGCTCATGGCGCCTCCGCGGGAGAAAGCACGTCGGCGCGCCTCATGGCCCGGTCACCTGCCTGCCCTCGGGCCGCAGCGGGCACGACGAACGGCCGGGGCAGCGGTCGCAGTCCGCGTTCTCCTGCGCCGCGTACTCCGGACCAGCCGTCGCCGCGGCGGCCTGGCGCACCAGCTCGAGCCACTGCCTGCCGCCGTCCTCGTCGAGCGGCGGCTGCGAGCGCTGGGAGGCGCCGGTCTTGTTGTGCGCCTTGGCGACGTAGACGAGCTTCGCACCGCCCGTGGTGCCGCCGTGCTCCGCGAACGCGCCCAGCAGCAGCGCCAGCTGGTAGGCAGCGAGCTGCGGGTGCTTCTCCGCGTCGGCGGCGCTCACCGGCGTCTTGCTGGTCTTGACATCGATGATCACGGGCCTGCCCTGGTTGTCGACCTCCAACCGGTCGACGCGGCCCGCGAGCTTGACCCGCAGCTCGTCGGCACCCGCGGGCAGCTCCACCTCCATGTCCTGCTCCACCGCGAGCTGGGTCAGCTCGCCCCGGCTGTTGCGGAGCCAGGCCAGGAAGTTCTGCACCATCTGCTCGACACGGCGGCGTTCCCGCCGCGAGAACCACGGCGCTCCCGCGTCGACCTTGGCCCACGCGGCGTCCAGCTCCGCCTTGAGCTGCTCGTCGTCGGCACCGCTCGCCGCGGCCTGCGCGAGCGCGTGCACGAGCGTGCCCGTGACGGCGGCCAGCTGCGCCGGATCGCTGCCGCCGTGCCGCTCGAGCAGCCAGCGCAGCGGGCACTTCGCAAGCACGTCCACAGTGGACGGTGAGACGCGGATGAGCGCGTCGGCTGGCCGCAGCGGCTCCTCCGTGCTCGGCCCGTGCAGGCCGTACCACTGGTCCGGATGGGCGCCGGGCACCCCGGCGCGCGCGAGCCGGGCGAGCTGCCGGACGGCGATCTCCCGCCTGCGCGGCTCGGCGTCGGAGTCGCAGGCCACGGACCGCAGCTCGCCGACCAGTTCGGAGAGCACGAGCGAGCGCTCGCGCGTGTAGCGGCGGACGTCGGGACCAGGGTCGTCGCCGCCCTCGTCGATCAGCTCGTCCACGAACCGCGACGGCTGCTCGTCCTCCCCCTGCACGGCACTGACCAGCAGCACGCGGCTCGCCCGGCTCGCCGCGACGTAGAAGAGCCTGCGCTCCTCGGCCAGTAGCGGCGCCGTCGCCGAGAGAAGCTCACCATCCACACCGGACAGCAGATCGACGAGCCGCTCGACGCCCAGCAGTGTGCCCCGCAGGCGCAGGTCCGGCCAGCTGCCCTCCTGCGCGCCGACGACGGCGACGACCGTCCACTCCCGACCGGCGGCACCGTGCGCCGTGAGCAGGGAGACACCCTTGCCCCGCGCGGCCGTCGGCGCCAGGCTGTCGCCCGCGATGTGCTGCGAGGTCAGATACTCGGCGAATCCGGCGACGCTCGCCTTGGGCAGCCTGTCGACATAGCGACCCGCGGCGTGGAAGAGGGCAACGACGGCGTCCAGGTCGCGGTCGGCCTGCGCGGCGAGCGAACCGCCACGCGCGATCTGACGGAGCAGCCTGCCCTCCAGCTTGCTGGCCTGCCACACCTGCCACAGCACGTCCTCCACGCCGAGTCCCCTGCTCACGCAGTCGCGCGCGGTGGCGAGCAGCCCCCCGACACGGCGCACCGGCGCGGCCTCGGCGTCGGCGAGTCCGGCGAGAATGTCGTTGTCCCGCAACGCCTCCACGAGCAGCTCGTCACTGGAGCGCTCCCCGCCCGCGGCCAGCTCCAGCCTGCGCAGCCCCCGGCGCAGGCGGCGCAGCGCGAGCGGGTCGGCCCCGCCGAGTGGCGAGGAGAGCAGCATCTCGGCGACGTCGACGTCGAGCGCGTCGGGCTCGGTGGCCAGGCGCAGCACCGCCAGCAGCGGGCGCACCCCCGGCTGGCGGGCGAGCGGCAGCTCCTCGGTGGCCGAGGCGATCGGCACACCCGCAGCGCCGAGCGCGCGCTGCAGCACGGGGAACGAGCGCGACGGCGAGCGGACGAGCACGGCCATCTCCGACCACGGGATCTCGTCGATCAGGTGCGCGCGCCGCAGCTGGTCGGCCACCCAGCTCGCCTCCGCGGCCGGGGTCGGCAGCAGCTTGGCGCGCACCACGCCCTCGTCGTCGCTCGCGGGCTGCACCGGGCGGCGCGCGCCCGGCAGGTTCGCGGCCACGCGCGAGACGGCGGCGTGCACCTCCTCGGTCATCCGGTGGCTGCGGGTGAGCGTGATCGTGCGGTCGCCGTCGTCGTCGAGTCCGGCGAGCAGACGTGGATCTGCGCCGCGGAACGAGAACACGGACTGGTCGGGGTCCCCTGCGACCACGAAGTCGTCGGCCGCGCCGCCGAGCAGCCGCACGAGCCGGAACTGCAGCGGATCGAGATGCTGGGCATCGTCCACGAAGAGGTACCGGATGCGCCGCTGCTCGCGGGCCAGCAGCTCGGGGTCGCCCTCCAGTTCCACGAGCGCGCTCGCCACCAGCTCGGCGGCGTCCAGCGCGGGCGCGCCGGGCTGGCCGAGCGCGTTGCCTCCCGAGCCGAGCAGGAGTGTGACCTCCTCGTACTGCCGCCAGAACGTCCCGGCCGCGACCCACGCCTCACGCTGGTGCTGGCGGCCGAGCTTGACCAGGTCCTCCGGGCCGAGGCCGCGTTCGGCGGCGCGCAGCAGGAGGTCCCGCAGCTCCTCGGCGAAGCCGGGCACGAGCAGGGCGGGGCGCAGGGTCTCTGGCCAGTAGCCGGCGCCGCGTTCGAGGTCACCCGCGAGCAGCTCACGCACCACGACGTCCTGCTCGGGACCGGAGAGCAGGCGCGGCGCGGGAAGGTCCTGGAGCCCGGCCTGCAGGCGCAGCACCGCGAAGGCGTAGGAGTGCACGGTGCGCACGAGCGGCTCGCGGATCGTGCGGCCGCTGTGCTCGGGATCGGCGGTGAGCCTGCGGGTGATGTCGGCGCGGACGGCGTCGGCCGCGCGGCGCGAAGCCGTGAGCACGAGCAGGCTCTCGGGGTCGGCGCCGTTCCGGACGCGTTCGGCGGCGACCGTGGCGAGCAGCGTGGTCTTGCCGGTGCCGGGGCCGCCGAGCACCCGCCGGAAGCCCGAGGGGGCCTCGATGAGCCCGGCCGCGCCGCCCTCCCACACCTGTGGCCGGGGAGGCTGAGCCGGCGAGCGCACGAGCCTCGCGTTCAGTCCACTCCTGCTCACGATCTGATGGAACCACGCCGGACCGACGAAACCGCACAGCGCCACGGCAGATCACAGTTGACCAGGGAATTTGCCTAGAGTGTGCACTATGGACGAGGAGCTGCACGAGCGCGTGCGGGAGGTCGTGGCGGCGATCCCGCCCGGCTCGGTGTCGACCTACGGCGACGTCGCCGCGGCGGCGGGCGCGAACACCCCTCGGCTGGTGGGGCGCATCCTCTCCGAGGACGGGCACGATCTCCCCTGGCACCGGGTACTGCGCGCGAACGGCACTCCCGCGCCGCACCTGGTGCACCGGCAGCTGGAGCTGCTGCGCGCGGAGGGCGTGCTCGCCGACGGGCAGCGGATCGATCTCAAGAGGTACCGCTGGCGCCAGTCGTAGGTTAGCCTGCCTAATGACGACGGCCGCGCCTCAGCTGACCTACCGCTCGCTCCAGGTGACCGCGATCCGACGGCTCACCCCGCACATGGCCCGGATCACCTTCACCGGCGAACTGGACGGCTTCCTGAGCGTGGCGCCGGACCAGTACGTCAAGGTCTTCTTCCCGCTGCCCGGCGAGGACCGGCCGCAGCTGCCGCCGCCCGTGTCCTCGGACGTCACCTCGTGGTACCGCACCTACCTCGCGATGCCCGACGGCGTCCGCCCGCCGATGCGGACCTACACGGTGCGGGCGCACCGGCCCGAGGCACGGGAGATCGACATCGACTTCGTGCTGCACGGCGACAGCGGTCCGGCGTCGGCGTGGGCCGAGCGGGCAGTGGTCGGCGGCCAGGTCGCGCTGCTGGGTCCGCACGGCCTCTACTCGGTGCCGGAGGGCACGTCGTGGCAGCTGCTCGTCGGCGACGAGACGGCTGTGCCCGCGATCGGCGCGATCGTCGAGGCGCTGCCGTCGGGGTCGGCGGCGCGGGTGTTCATCGAGGTCGGCGACCCGAGCGACCGGCAGGACTTCACCACCGAGGCCGACGTGGAGATCAACTGGGTCACCCGCGACGGCTCCCCGCACGGTCAGCCCGTGCTCGACGCCGTGCGCACCGCGACGTTGCCCCCAGGGCGGCCGTACGCATGGGTGTCGGGCGAGGCGGGCATGGTCAAGTTCGCGCGACGGCACCTCGTGCGCGAACGGGGTGTCGACAAGCGGGCCATCACGTTTACGGGCTACTGGCGGATCGGTCGCAGCGAGGAGGACACCGGCCGGGAGAGCCTGCGGCAGATCGACTCCGGCGCTGCTCCCGAGGAGGATTAGACCGCCGTCGGCCTTCGGGAACGCAGAACTCGCGGGCTGGAGCGGGGGACTCGCGGGCTGGAGCGGGGGACTCGCGGGCTGGAGCGGGGGACTCGCGGGTCAGCGGGCCAGTTCGGCCACCAGCAGCTTGACGAGGGCGCCCAGGCGCTGACGTTCGGGCTGCAGGGTCGCCACGTCGAGCGCCGTCAAGGGCGCGGCCGTCACCGGGCCGACGCAGGCGCACACGACGTCCTTGCCGAGCCTGGCCACGAACTCGTCGTGCACACCCAGTTCGCGCGCCAGCGCGAGGAGGTTCGCCGTCGCGGGCGCGCTGGTGAACGCCAGCGCGTCGACCTCCCCCGCCAGCACGCCGTCGATCAGGCGGTGCGCGGGTGTGAGATCGGCGGGCCACTGCCAGCGGTACGGCTGCAGCTCGGTCACCTCGGCGCCCGCCTCGCGCAGCGAGTCGGTGAACTCCGGCAACGGCTGACCATGCAGCTGTACGGCCACCCGCTTGCCGTGCACGCCCTGCTCCAGCACGTGCTCGAAGAGCTCTCGGTTGCTCTCGCCGGGCGCCGACCACTGCTCGGTGAGTCCCCGCCCGCGCACCGCGCCCTTCGCCTTCGGGCCGCGCACGTAGACCTTCGCCCGCGACAAGGTGCCGTGCAGTCGCTCGGCGAGACCCCACTGCTCCGCGGCGGAGAACCAGCCGCGGAACCCAGCGCCCGTCGTCACCGCCGCGAAGTCGACGTCCGCGGCCAGCACGGCCTCCGTCGCGGCCCGGAGCCGCTCATCGCCGGAGAGCGGGACGATGCTGATCGTCGGCGCGTGCCACACCGTCGCACCGTGGCGCTCCAGCGCGCCGATGAACTCCTCCGCACGCCGCTCAGCGGTGATGCCGATGGTCACTCCGCCCAGCTCACCCATACAGCGCACCCATCCTCGCCACCGCTTCGGCCACCTGTTTCCGGAGGTCGGCGGGCTCGAGCACCTCCAGCTCGGCACCGAAGTGCAGCAGCTCGCCGAGTGCGGGGGCGCCCGGTTCGACCGGCAGCTCCACGCGCGACCATCCGTCCTCGTCGGGCTCGCCGCCGCTCTCGCGCAACGCCCGCGCGCCGACGGCTCCCAGGTAGAACGGTACGAGGTCGCGTCCGAGCGGCGAAAGCCGCACCACGGCAACTCTGGGAAACATCCTGCGCTCGAACTGCTCCGACCACTGCCGCCAGTACCCGGCGAGGTCGAAGCCGTCGGGCCGGACGAAACCGCCGTCGTCGGCCAGCTCGTCGATCCGGGAGACGCGGTAGGTCCGTTCGCTGCCGTCGCACCGCGCCGCGAGGTACCAGTTGCCCGCCTTGAGCACGAGCCCGAGCGGTTCGAGGACCCGCTCGACCACGCTGTCGTCCCACCGCCGGTAGGTCACCTTCAGCCGCCGGGAGCGCCACACGGCGTCAGCGACCTCTTCGAGCCGGTCGAGCCGCTCGATGCCACGGTGCCAGCCGGGAACGTCGAGGTAGAAGCGCTCGGCGACCTGGCCGGCGCGCGTACGCAGCTCCTCCGGCAACGCGGCGTAGAGCTTGAGCTGAGCCGCGGCGAGCACCGTGCCGAGCCCCAGTTCCGCCGCGGCGACCGGCAGTCCGGCCAGCGCCAGCGACCTGGCCTCCTCCTCACTCAGCCCCGTCAACCGCGTGCGGTAACCGCCGACGAGCCGGTAGCCGCCGGAGCGGCCGCGGTCGGCGTACACGGGCACGCCGGCCTCGGCGAGCGCCTCGATGTCGCGGTACACGGTGCGCACCGAGACCTCCAGCTCGCTCGCCAGCTCGTCGGCCGTCATCCGGCCCCGGTTCTGCAACAGCAGCAGCACCGACAACAACCTGCTCGCCCGCATGCCACAAGTCTCTCGCCAATACCTGACAGAGGATGACAGTCATGGCTGTGAAAGTGGGCCCATGAACGAGAACACCTTCACGATGAAGAGCTGGGACGAGCAGGTCGTGAGCGGTCCCGAGGACGGGCCCCGCTACGCGCACGCCCACGCGACGTTCGCCTACACCGGCGTCATCGAGGGCACGTCGAGCTGCGACTACCTGCTCTACTACGCCACGCCGGGCTACGACGACGGCAACGGGCAGGCCGCGCCGGGCTACGAGCGGATCGAGGGCAGCGTCGCGGGCCGCAAGGGCAGCTTCCTCGTCCGGCACGACGTACGTTACGGAGCGGACGGCATCTCCGACACGTGGTCCGTTGTGCCAGGTTCGGGCACCGGCAAGCTGGCCGGGCTCTCCGGCACGGGCACGGCGAGCGGCAACTCGGAGACCGTCGACTACACCTTCGACTACACGCTCGGCTGAGGAGAGACGATGCTGGAGGTCGATCGCAGGCAGGTCCTCGCCTACCGGATCGCCGCGCACGGCCTGCACCGCGACGCGCGCGACGCGGCCGAGCTGGCGGTGTTCGACCTCGGCGTGCAGGACGTCACGAAGCGCGACACGGCCGTGCTCGCGCTCGTGGCCCGCCTTCCGGCCGGGGCGGAAACGCTGCTCGACGACACGCGGTTCACTCTCGGCTGGACCTATCGCGGCGCCCCGCACTACCACCGCTCCGAAGAGTTCCGCGCACTGATCCCGGCGCTCGTGCCCCTGGACGACGCCGACGCCGAGGCGCGGATGCTGTGGCAGCGCAAGGAGGTCGTGGCCGCTGGGATGCCTGCGAAGGACGTGCTGCTGACGGCGGCCAAGGCGCTGCGCGACGTGGTGGACCGTCCGATGACCAAGGGCTCTGCGAGCACCGAGGTCACCAAGCGCATCCCCGAGGGTTTCAGCCGGTGGTGCCGGGCCTGCCAGGCCACGCACATCCACGAGCAGCTGATGCGGCTGGCGACACCGCTCGCGGGGCTGCGGCTGGAACCGGGCACGAGCCCGGCCACCCTCGCGCCGCTGGCGAAGCGGCCGCGGATCCCGGCGAAGGCCGACGTCGCGGGAGCGACCCGCCTCGTGGAGACCTACCTGCGCCTGCACGGTCCGGCGACGGCCGCCGACGCGGCCGGCTTCGTCGGAACCACGCGCAAGACGGTCGCCGAGCGGCTGTGGCCGTCCGACCTGGCGGAGGTGAAGGTGGCCGGGCGCACGGCGTACCTGCCCGCCGCGCACGTGGCGGAGCTGGAGAACCCGCCGGAACCGGGCGTGGTGCGGCTGCTGCCGCCGTGGGACCCGCTGCTCCAGGCACGGGACCGCGCGATCCTGGTGCCGGACAAGGCGCACCAGAAAGAACTGTGGAAGATCCTCGGCAACCCCGGCGCGCTGCTGGCCGACGGGGAGATCGCGGGCTTCTGGCGGACGAAGTCGGCGGGCAAGCGCCTTGAGTTCACACTCACCGAACTGTGGGCACTGACCAGGGCCCAGCGCGCCGAGGCGGAGGCGGAAGCCGAACGCGTGGCCGCCGCCCGCGCCTACGCCACCCCGCGCATCACCTGGACGTGACCCCTCCCAACTGGCCCCCAAGGCCACCTTTGTTGCGTTGAACGCAACAAAGGTGGCCTTGGGGGAAGGTTGGGGCTACGCGGCTCGGCGCTCGCGGAGGGCTTCTCGGTAGCGGCGGAGCACCAGGGCGGCGACTGCGGGGTGGGCGCCCAACGGCTCGGCGGTGACGTCCGCGGCCGCGTCGGTCACCCTACGCTGGAACAGGCCGGGCGCCAGCAGCCACGACGCCACCGCGACCCGCCTGCCCTCGCTGTGAGCCGCCGCGACGACCTCGGCCACCGAGGGGCGAGCCGTCGCCGCGTAGCCGACGCGCACGGGGGTGCGCAGCCGTCCGGCAAGGGAGTGCGCCGCCGTGGCGACGTCGCCGCGTGCCCGTTCGTCGCTGGAGCCCGCCGCCGCGAGCACCACCGCGTCGCCGGGCCGACGGCCCGCCTGCCGCAACCGGTCCGTCAGCGCGTCGAGCAGCTCGGGTGCGGGGCCGAACGCCTCGGCCACCACGACGTCGCCGTTGCGGCTGGCCGCGACCTGCGCCGGGATGTCCACGCACACGTGGTACCCGGCGGCGAGGAAGGCCGGTACGACCACCGCGGGTCCGCGCACGGAGTCGAGCACCGTCGTCACGTCGGGCTGCCGGACGTCGGCGTAGGCGATCTCCACCTCGGCGCCCCGCGAGCGCACCAGAGCGGCCAGTTCCTCCGTCACCTTCGATCCCGCCGGGTCACGGGTGCCGTGCGCGACCAGTACGATCACGCCGACTCCCCCTCGGCGACGACGGCGAGGCGGTAACCGCGCTTGACGACCGTCTGCACGAGCCTGCCCTCGCCGAGCGACGTGCGCAGTCTGCCGATCGCGGTCTCCACCGCGTGCTCCTCTCCTCCGCTGGGCAGTGCGGCCGTCAGCTCGCGCCGGGACACGACCCGGCCCGGCTGCCGCGCGAGCGCGCGCAGCACGGCCATGGGCGCGGGAGCCACCTCGCACAGCTGACCGTCGACGACGGCGGCCTGTCCGCGCAGCTCGATCTGCCTGCCCGCGGCACACAGCCGGGGCGAGCGGGCGATCAGCGCCTCCGAGAGTGTGCGCGCGAGCGCACCGATCCTGGCCCGCTGCGGTTGCACGGTCGGGATGCCCAGCGCCGCGAGGGGTCCCGCGGTGATCGGGCCGACGCACGCCACGAGCACGCGACGCGTGAGCGCGTCGACGAGCGCAGGCTGCCGCCCGGTCCGCTTCGCCATCGCGAGCATGCTCGCCGCGGCCGGCGCGCTGGTGAACGGCAGCGCGTCTACGGAGCCGTCCAGCACCGCGTCGATGAGCCGGTCGAGCGGACCCGGATCGGTGGGGCCGACCCAGCGGTACACCGGGATCTCCACCACTTCCGCGCCCGCCGAGCGCAGCGAGTCCACGAAGTGCGGCAGCGGCTCACCGTGCAGCTGCACCGCGATCCGCTGACCGTCCACACCGGAGTCGAGCAGGTGCTGCAGCAGCTCCGCGTTGCTCTCCGACGCCGGGGAGTACGCCTCCGAGAGCCCCGCCGCCCGCACCGCGCCCTTCGCCTTCGGGCCGCGCGTCAGCACGTTCGTCGAGGCGAGCCGGTCGAGTAGCGCCTCGCCGAGGCCCCAGCCCTCCGCGGCCTCGATCCAGCCGCGGAAGCCGATACCGGTGGTCGCCACCACGGCATCCACGGGCTCTTCGAGCAGCAGCCTGGTCGCCGCGTGCAGCTCGGTGTCGTCAGCCAGCGGCACGATCCGGATCGCAGGGCCGTAGCGCACGGTGGCGCCCTTGCGCACCAGCAACGCGCCGAGCTCGTCGGCGCGCCTCGCGGCCGTGATGCCGATCGCGAACCCGGCCAACGGCATCACGTCGGTCACGGCGAGCCCACGTGCACGACACCGTCGACGACGCGCACCGGGTAGGTGGCGACGCGCACGGTCTCGTCGTCGAGACACCGGCCCGTGCGCAGCTCGAACTGCTGCTTGTAGATCGGCGAGGCCACCACGGGGAGGCCGCCCGCGTCGCCGACGATTCCCCGCGACAGCACGGCCGCGCCACTGAAAGGGTCCAGATTGGACAGTCCGTAGAACTCGTCGTCCCAGGTGCGGAAGATCGCCACCTGTTCGCCGTTCTCGAGCAGGGCGGCCACCCCGTACGCCCGCAGCACGGCGTCGGCACGGCACACGGCCACCCAGGTCCGCTCGGCCGTCGCGGTCATCGGCTCACCACCTCCGGAACTCCCAGCAGCACGGGCACCTTCTGCTCACGTTCGGTACGGAAGGAGATCGTCGGGTCCGGCGTGCCGGGCGCGTTGACGAAGGACGTGAACCGCGCGAGCTTCTCCGGGTCCTCCAGTACGCCCTTCCACTCGTCGCGGTAGCTCGCCACGTGTTCGGCCATCGCCTCCTCCAGCTCGGCGCAGATGCCGAGGCTGTCGTCGACGATCACCGCACGCAGGTGGTCGAGCCCGCCCTTCATCTCCTCCACCCAAGGCGCCGTGCGCTGCAGCCGGTCGGCCGTGCGCACGTAGAACATCAGGAACCGGTCGATGATCTTGATCAGCGTCTCCGTGTCCACATCGGATACGAGCAGGTCTGCGTGCCGCGGGATCGCTCCCCCGTTGCCGCCGACGTAGAGGTTCCAGCCCTGCTCGGTGGCGATGATGCCGAAGTCCTTGCTCCTGGCCTCGGCGCACTCGCGGGCGCAGCCGGACACGGCGGACTTGAGCTTGTGCGGTGAACGCAGGCCCCGGTAGCGCAGCTCCAGCTCCACGGCGAGGCCGACGCTGTCCTGCTGGCCGTAACGGCACCACGTGGTGCCGACGCACGACTTCACCGTGCGCAGCGCCTTGCCGTACGCGTGGCCCGACTCGAACCCGGCGTCGACGAGCCTGCGCCAGATGAGCGGCAGCTGGTCGACGGTGGCACCGAACAGGTCGATGCGCTGCCCGCCGGTGATCTTGGTGTAGAGCCCGAACTCCTTGGCGACCTCGCCGATCACGATGAGCTTGTCGGGGGTGATCTCGCCGCCGGGGATGCGCGGCACCACCGAGTAGGTGCCGTTGCGCTGCATGTTGGCGAGGAACTTGTCGTTGGTGTCCTGCAGCGTCGCCTGCTCGCCGCCGAGGATGTGCCCGTTGCCGAGCGTGGCGAGGATCGAGGCGACCGCGGGCTTGCAGATCGCGCAGCCCTTGCCCTTGCCGTGCCTGGCGATCAGCTCGGAGAACGTGGTGACGCGCGTGGCGCGGACGATCTCGAACAGCTCGGCGCGCGACTGCGGGAAGTGCTCGCACACGGCCTTGGACTGCTCGACGCCGCAGGAGTCGAGCAGCTTGCCCAGCATCGGCACGCACGAGCCGCACGAGGTGCCCGCGCGCGTACACGCCTTGATCTTCGCAACGCTGTCGCAGCCCTCCTCGGTGACGGCGTGGACGATCGCGCCCTTGGTGACCGCGTTGCACGAGCAGATCTGCGCGTCGCCGGGCAGCGCGTCGACGCCGACCGCGGGGTCGCCGCCACCGGCGGGGGCGATCAGCGCGGCGGGCTCGGCGGGCAGCTTGTTGCCGACGAGCGGGCGCAGCAGGTTGTACTCGCTCGCGTCACCGACGAGCACGCCGCCGAGCAGGGTGCCTGCGTCGTCGGAGACCACGAGCTTCTTGTAGGAGCCGCTGACGGCGTCGTTGAACACCACTTCCAGCGCGCCCTCGGTGGTGGCGTGCGCGTCGCCGAAGCTGGCCACGTCGACGCCCATCAGCTTGAGCTTGGTGGAGGTGTCGGCGCCGGGGAACGAAGCCTCCTTGCCGAGCAGCGTCGCCGCGGCGACCTCGGCCATCGAGTAGCCGGGCGCGACCAGTCCGTACACCCGGCCCTCCAGCGCCGCGCACTCCCCGATCGCGAAGACGTCGGGGTCGCTCGTCCGGCACGTGGCGTCCACGAGCACGCCGCCCCGCTCGCCGACGTCGAGGCCGCACGCGCGGGCCAGGTCGTCGCGCGGGCGGACACCGGCGGAGAACACGAGCAGGTCGATGTCGAGCTCGGTGCCGTTGCCGAGCTTGGCGACGAGCCTGCCGTGGTCGGCCTCGATCGCGTCGGTCGACGTGCCGGTGTGCACGGTGACGTCGAGGTCGGTGATGAGCCTGCGCAGCAGGCTGCCGCCGCCGTCGTCGACCTGCAGCGGCATGAGCCGGGGCGCCATCTCCACGACGTGCGGGGAGAGGCCCATGTCGCGCAGCGCCTTCGCGGCCTCCAGCCCGAGCAGGCCGCCGCCGACCACCGCGGCGGCGGGCCTGCCGCGGCCGTGCCTTGCCCGCTCGACGGCGTCCCGGATGTCGTCCAGGTCCTCGATGGTGCGGTAGACGAAGCAGCCGGGCAGGTCGTGCCCCGGCACCGGCGGCACGAACGGCCGCGACCCGGTCGCCAGCACCAGCGCGTCGTATGGCTGCACGTGCCCGGTCGCGGTCGTGACGCGCTTCGCCTCGCGGTCGACCGCGACCACCGGGTCGCCGAGGCGCAGTTCGACGTTGTCGTCACCGGCGTAGGTGGAGCCGGGCAGCGCCAGTTCCTCGGGGTCCCAGTTGTCTACATAGGACGTCAGCGCGACCCGGTCGTAGGCGGGGCGGGCCTCCTCCCCGAGCACGACGATCCGCCACGTCCCGTCGACGTCGTCGGAGCGGACGGCCTCCACCAGCCGGTGAGCCACCATTCCGTGCCCGACGACAACCAACGTTCGACTCATAGACCAACCTCCGTAGAACTGCCCTCAATGCTCGCCAGTGCGCGTATCCCCGGCGCTTCCGCGACGTTGCGGCGCTGTTACCAAAAACTCCCTTCGCAGGTCAGAACCCGTGCATGGGGCGAAAAGGTCAGATACCGGCGCCCGCGAGCGCTGCCTTCCTCTCCTCGGTGGTGCGCACGATCGGCCCGCGCAGGTACACGGCCCACGTGGTGAGGAAGCACAGCCCGTAGAAGACGAGGAAGGCCACGAACGCGGGGACCCCGCTGCCGGTGCTCGTGAACGCGGAGCGGAAGGCCAGGTTGATGAACAGGCCGCCGAGCGCGCCGACGGCACCCGCGATCCCGATGAGCGCACCGGAGAGCCTGCGGGCTCTCGGCATCGCCGCCTCCCTGGCCTCACCCTCGGCCACGGCCGCGAGTGCCTTGGTGCGGAAGAGCGCCGGGATCATCTTGTAGGTGGAGCCGTTGCCGATGCCGGAGAACACGAAGAGGCCGATGAACCCGGTCATGAACAACGCCAGTGAGTCCCCATTGGACGCCACGATGCACAGCACCGTGCCCACGGCCATACCGAGGAACGTCCAGAGCGTCACCTTCGCGCCGCCGAGCTTGTCGGCGAGCCAGCCGCCGACCGGGCGGATCACCGAGCCGAGCAGCGCGCCGATGAACGTCACCTGCGCGGCCTGCAGCGGGCTGCGGTCGAACTGGTTCTGCAGCACGAGACCGAAGGCGAAGCTGTAGCCGATGAACGAGCCGAAGGTGCCGATGTAGAGGAAGGACATGACGTACGAGTGCTTGTCCTTCAGCACCTCGCGCATCGCGTTGCCTTCCTTCTTGACGTCGGCGATGTTGTCCATGAACAGCGCGGCGCACGTCATCGCTACGACGATCAGCGGGAGGTAGATGTAGAAGATGATCTGCGGGGCCGAGGCGCCGGCGGTGCTGATCACGATCAGGCCGACGACCTGGATCGCGGCGACACCGAGGTTGCCGCCACCCGCGTTGAGGCCCAGCGCGGTGCCCTTGAGCCGCTCGGGGAAGAACGAGTTGATGTTCGTCATCGACGAGGCGAAGTTGCCGCCGCCGACGCCGCCGATCGCCGCGATGACCATGAAGACCCACAGGGGTGTGCCCGGCTCCATCGCGATCGCGGCGAGAACCGTCGGCAGCAGCAGCATTCCCGCACTGATGATCGTCCAGTTTCGACCGCCGAACTTCGCCACGGCGAGCGTGTACGGAATACGCAGGAGCCCGCCGACGAGCGAGGGCGTTGACACGAGCAGGAACTTGTCGGCGGGCGAGAGCCCGTACTCGGGGCCCATGAACAGCACCAGCACCGACCACAGTGTCCAGATCGAGAACCCGATGTGCTCTGCGAAGATCGAGAACCAGAGATTGCGGTTCGCGACCTTCCTGCCGCCGTTCTCCCAGAACTCGGTGTCCTCGGGATCCCAGTGCTGGATCCACCGTTTGCCGGTGTGCGTCGCAGCGGACATGGTGTCACTCCTCTTCGTCGGGCGGGCCCGTGTTGAGCGCAGAACCTAGGCGGGGCCCGTTTCACGAACCGGCGTCACGTGGTCGCGTCGTTGCTAACTTCTCCTCACCGCAGGCGATCCCCGCTGTGAGGACCGGGTCTACGCGGTGCTCGCGAGCCAGTCGGCGATGCCGCACACCGCGTCCTCGCAGCTGCCGCATCCGGTACTGGCTCTCGTCGCCGCCGCGAGCTCGGCGACGCTCGACGCACCGGCCCGCCACGCGTCGACGAGCTGTCCCTTGCTCACCGAGTTGCACCGGCACACCACCGCAGAGGCGGGCAGATCGGCCGGGCTCGCCGCGTTCGGCGCACCGGAGGGCAGGGCACGGCCGAGCAGCAGCGCGAGCCGGTCGCTCGGCGCGGGCAATCCGCGGTCGTAGAGCTGCGTGATGGTGGCCGCCGCGTCGGGAACTCCGAGCACGATGGCACCGGCGACGCGGTCGTCGCGCAGCACGAGCTTGGCGTAGCGGCCGCGCGCGGGATCGTCAAGGCACAGCACCTCGGCACCGTCGTCCCCGGTCCCGGCCTGGGTCTCGCCGAGCGCGGCGAGGTCGACGCCGCGGGCCTTGAGCCGCGTCACCACCGGCGTGCCCCGGTAGCGGGCCGCCGTGTCGGCGCCGGTGAGCAGGTCGGCCAGCACGTCGGCCTGCTCCCACGCGGGCTGTACGAGCCCGGAAACCGTGCCGGGATGCTGGGCGCAGTCACCGATCGCGTGGATCCGCCCGTCGCTCGTGCGGAGCGCGTCGTCCACGAGCACCCCCCGGTCCACGGCGATCCCGGCCCCGGCGGCGAGCTCGGTCTCGGCGCGCACCCCGGCGGACACCACCACCAGGTCCGCGGGCACATGGCTGCCGTCGTCGAGCTTCAAGCCGTCACCGGGCACGTACTTGGCGGCGAACCGGCCGAGCCGGAAGTCGATGCCAAAGTCACCGAGCGTCCTCGCGAGCACGCGGCCCGCGCCCGCGTCGAGCTGGCGTTCCATCACGTGATCGGCCGGATGAACCACGGTGACGAGGTTTCCGCGTCCGGCGAGGCCCCTCGCGGCCTCCAGCCCGAGCAGCCCGCCACCGAGCACCGCGACCGGCGCGCCGACGGCCGCGGCCTCGAGGATGCGCTCGCAGTCGGTGAGCGAGCGGAACGCGACGGCGCCCTCGGCGAGCTCGCCGTCCTCCCCGGTCAGGCCCTCGACCGGCGGCAGCCACGGCTTGCTGCCGGTGGCGAGCACGAGCGCGTCGTACTCGACGCTCGTGCCGTCGGTCAGCGTTACTGTCCGCGCGGCGCGGTCGAGCTCGCGTGCCTGGACACCGAGCCGCAGGTCGATGCCGTGCCTCGCCGCCCACTCCTCGTCGTGCAGGCGAACGCTCTCCGGCCGCATCGTGCCACCGACCACGGCCGAGAGCAGCACCCGGTTGTACGCATGGTGCGGCTCGTCGCCGATCACGGTCAGCCGCACGCGCTCACCCCGTGGATCGCGGCGGCGGATCTCGTCGGCGAGCCGCGCCCCGGCCATCCCGTAACCGAGCACGACCACGCTGCGCGGGCTCATTCGGCACCATCCTCTTTGGTCAGTCGGACCGCGCAGACCTTGAACTCGGGCATCCTGCTCGTGGGGTCGAGCGCTGGGTTGGTGAGCAGGTTCGCGCGCTGGGCTCCGGGGAAGTGGAAGGGCAGGAACACGACGTCCTGGCGCATCGAGCCGACGCAGCGGACCCGCGCGGTGGTGCCGCCCCTGCGCGAGGTGACGCGCGCGAGGTCGCCGTGGGCCAGTCCGGCGCGCTCGGCGGTGTCCGGGTGCACCTCGACGTAGACCTCGGGCACCGTGTCGTTCAGCTCGGCGACCAGCCGCGTCTGCGCGCCGGACTGGTAGTGCTGGAGCACGCGGCCCGTGGTGGCGAGCAGGCGGAAGCCGGCGTCCGGCGGTTCGGCGGGACCGGTGTGCTCGACGGGCTCGAACCGCGCCCTGCCGTCCGGGTGGGCGAAGGCGTCGAGGAACATGCGCGGCGTGCCGGGGTGTCTCTCGTCCGGCACGGGCCAGTACAGCGCCTCGCCGTCGCGGAGCCGTTCGTAGCTGATGCCGGAGTAGTCGGCGGGACCACCGGCGGAGGCGGCGCGCAGCTCGGTGAACACGGTCTCGGCGTCGGTGGGGAACCGTTCGGCGGGCTGGCCGAGCCGCTCGGCGAGCCCGGCCAGGACGTCGAGATCGGTCCGCACGCCCTCAGGCGGGTCGACCGCCTTGCGCCGCAACAGGATCCGGCCCTCGAGGTTGGTCATGGTGCCGTCCTCCTCGGCCCATTGGGTCACCGGCAGCACCACGTCGGCGAGCGCGGAGGTCTCCGAAAGGACGAGGTCGGCGGTCACGAGGAGGTCCAAACGGGACAGCCGCTCGGCGACCCGCGCCGAGTCCGGCGCGGAGACCACCACGTTGCTGCCGAACACGAGCAGGGCCCTTGGCCCACCCTCGGTGCCGAGCGCGTCGAGCAGCTCGAAGGCGGAGCGACCCGGCCCGGGCAGCGACTCGGCGGGCACGCCCCACACCGAGGCGACGTGCTCGCGTGCGGCCGGGTCGGTGATCTTGCGGTAACCGGGCAGCTGGTCGGCCTTCTGGCCGTGCTCGCGCCCGCCCTGGCCGTTGCCCTGCCCGGTGAGGCACCCGTAACCGGAGCCCGGGCGGCCGGGCAGGCCCAGCGCGAGCGCGAGGTTGATCCACGCGCTGACCGTGGCGACGCCGGTGGCGTGCTGCTCGGCGCCGCGGGCGGTGAGCACGTAGGCGTTGCGGGCACGGGCGAGCAGCGCGGCGACGCGGCGCTGGTCGGCGGCCGCGACACCGGTGACGCGCTCGACCTGCTCGGGCCAGTACCCGGCGACAATGCGCCACACGGCGTCGAACCCGCTCGTGCGGTCCTCCACATAGGACTGGTCGAGCAGCCCGTCGGCCACCACGGCGTGCAGGATGCCGAGCGCGAGCGCGAGGTCGGTGCCCGGTGCGGGCGCGAGGTGCAGATCGGCCTGCTCGGCCGTCGGCGTGCGGCGCGGGTCGACCACCACGAGACCGCCCTTGGCGTTGGCGCCGCGCAGGTGCTGAACGAAGGGCGGCATGGTCTCGGCCGGATTGGCGCCGACGAGCACGATCGCGTCGGCGTCGGCGAGGTCGGTGACGGGGAACGGCAGGCCGCGGTCGAGGCCGAACGCTTTCATCCCGGCCGCCGCGGCGGAGGACATGCAGAACCGGCCGTTGTAGTCCATCTGGGACGTGCCGAGCGCGACGCGGGCGAACTTGCCGAGAAGGTAGCTCTTCTCGTTGGTGAGCCCGCCGCCGCCGAAGACGGCGACGGAGTCGGCCCCGTGCTCGGCCCGAAGCTCCTGGAGCCTGCTGGCGATGAGGTCCAGCGCGGCGTCCCAGCTCGCGGGGCGCAGCTCGCCGTCGGTGCGGACGAGCGGCGTGGTCAGGCGCGCGGGCGAGCGCAGCAGCGCGGGCGAGGTCCACCCCTTCTGGCACAGCCCGCCCGCGTTGGTTGGGAACTGGCGGGGCGTGACGTCGGCCTCGGGGCTGAGGGTCATGCCGCACTGGAGTGCACAGTAGGGACAGTGGGTGGCTACGGCGGTCGTAGTCGTCGGCTCGGCCGTCAGCGTCAACGGGCACCTCCTGCTGCTCGCTGGCAGTCCCTGACGGTAGGTAGCCCGTGTTACTTGGACGTGGCGGAATGTTTCGGCCGTGCGACATTGCCCGCCCCGGTGGTGCCCAATGCAGTGAAGGCCACCTTGCCTGCGCCCACCCGTCTCCCACCACCACCCGAACGGAGACGCTGCGTGCCGCTGTGTTGATCCAGCGCAGTGAAGGTGGCCTTCACTGCGGTCAGATGAGCTCGCTCACCTCGCTGGCCGCCGCTCGGAGGCCGTCGAGCGCGGCCGCGGTGGAGCGCGGATGCAGCGCGTTGAAGGCCAGCCGGAACAGTGCCGCGCGCAGCAGCAGCTGCGACCACTCCGGCAGGTGGGACCAGCGGCGCAGCAGCTCGCCGTCGGCACCACCCCAGGCGATGGCGTCAACGGCGGCGACGGCGGCGCCCCATTCGGCGGGGCGGAAGTACGGGACGAAGTCGACGATGCCGGGCGGGGCGTCGCCGTCGAAGAGGACGGTGCCGAACAGCTCACCGTGCACGAGCTGGTCGGGGAGTTTCACGGGACGCCGCGCGGGAGCGAGTACCTCGAACCAGCGCCCGCCCTTGGTCTCGTCGAGCTCGGCGTCCTGCTCTCCCCATGCGATGCGTTCGGCGACGGAGGCGATGTCGGTGCGGCGGGAGAGGAAGTCGGGACGCGGCAGATCCGCGACGGCGCGGTGGAGCCGAACGGCGGTGAGGACGACGTCGTCGGGGCGGTCCTCGGTGGTGCCGGTCACGTAGCGGCTGGCTGCCCAGCCGGCGATCACCCACCGGCCGTCGGTGGTCTGGAGTGGGCGGGCGATGCGAATGTCGGGGCTGTCGATGGCGGCGAAGGTGCGGGCGAGCCACACGGCATGGGCTCTGTCGCTGACCTGTCTCAGCACGATGTCGCCGCATAGCCACGCGTTGCCCTCGCCGGGAAGGCGCTCGGCGTCGTGGTGGCTGACGCCGAAAGCCGTGCGCACGTGCACAGGCGGCGGCTCACGGCTGGGGACCACAGCGTGCGACGTTACCGCGACCACACCCGGCCGGGCGTTAGCCACCCCGCGCTCGCCGCGCAACCCCGCTTTCCCGCCCCGAAGGGAGCAAGGGAGCTTTACTCCCGTTTTCCGGTAGCAAAGCTCCCTTGCTCCCGCCCGGCCAGGGGCACGAAAAAGGTGAGGGCTCCGTTCGCACCACACGAACGGAGCCCTCACCGCACCCTTGAAACGTACCCGCCAGACGCCCTCGGCGCCTCGGCGCCTCAGCTCGTCAGCACCTCGATACCCCGGCCCTCACGGGCCCGAACGCGATCAGTACGTCGGCAGGCTCTGGTCGATCTGCTTCGCCCACGCGAGCACGCCACCGCCAAGGTGCGTGGCGTCCTTGAAGCCGGCCCGGTGCAGCGCCGCCAGCGCCTCCGCCGAACGCGCACCCGACTTGCAGTGCAGCACGATCGGCTTGTCCTGCGGCAGCTCGACCAGCGCCTCGCCCGACAGGATCCGGTCCTTCGGGATCAGCTTGGCGCCCTTGATGTTGACGATCTCGTACTCGTGCGGCTCGCGGACGTCGATCAGCTCGAAGTTCTCGCCCGCGTCGAACTTGGCCTTCAGCTCGGCCGGGGTGATCGTGCTGCCCGACGCCGCCTCCTGCGCCTCGTCCGACACGACACCGCAGAACGCCTCGTAGTCGATCAGCTCAGTGATCTTCGGGGTGTCCGGGTCCTTGCGGATCTTCACCTCGCGGTACTTCATCTCGAGCGCGTCGTAGCTGATCAGCCTGCCGAGAAGCGGCTCCCCGATGCCCGTGATGAGCTTGATCGCCTCGGTCACCATGATCGAGCCGATGGACGCGCACAGCACGCCCAGCACGCCACCCTCGGCGCACGACGGCACCATTCCGGGCGGCGGCGGCTCCGGGTAGAGGTCTCGGTAGTTGAGGCCCCTGCCGTTCGGCGCGTCCTCCCAGAACACACTGACCTGGCCCTCGAACCGGAAGATCGAGCCCCACACGTACGGCTTGCCCAGCAGCACCGCGGCGTCGTTCACCAGGTACCGGGTGGCGAAGTTGTCCGTGCCGTCCAGGATCAGGTCGTAGCCGCGGAAGACGTCCAGCGCGTTGTCCGTGGTGAGCTGCTCCTGGTGCAGGATCACGTTGACGAACGGGTTGATCTCGGCCACCGACTCCTTCGCCGACTGCGCCTTCGGCTTGCCGACGTCGGACTGTCCGTGGATCACCTGGCGCTGCAAGTTCGACTCGTCGACGACGTCGAAGTCGATCACGCCGAGCGTGCCGACGCCGGCCGCGGCGAGGTACAACAGCGCCGGGCTGCCGAGACCCCCGGCGCCGATCACGAGCACCTTGGCGTTCTTCAGCCGCTTCTGCCCGTCCATCCCGACATCCGGGATGATGAGGTGCCGGCTGTACCGCGCGACCTCGTCCTTCGTGAGCTCGGCGGCCGGCTCGACGAGCGGCGGCAGCGTGCCTGACATCGGGTCCTCCATCTCGCGCGAATCGCGGTCCATCAATCTATAACCGCTAGCCGGGTCCAGGTCTTCCCCCGGTCCACATCGTGGACGTGGAGCGCGTCGTCAGCGCCCCTGCACCTGTGGGTTCGGCCACGCGTTCGGCTTGCACACCTTGCCGTCCGCGGGCACCGTGCCCTGGTCCCCGCCCGGGGTGTCGTTGAGCTGCGCGACGTAGTCGTTGGCGACGCCGAACGTCTGCTGCATCATCACGGGCGCCAGCGCGTCGTTCTGCGCGCAACCCTCGTGACCGTTGCCGAGAGCGTGCCCGACCTCGTGGTTGATGGCGTACTGCCGGTAGCCGGTCATGTCCGAGCTGAAGGCCAGCGCCCCGCGCACCCACCGGGCCAGGTTGATCACGACGCGGTCCTCGCCCTGGACATCGCGCCGGTAGCAGGAGGACTCGAACGGGATCGAGCCGCCGCAGATGTCGGGCCGGTGCGCGGTGTCGGGGGTGGTGAGGCTCACCCGGAAGTCGGGGTCGGGGTGGCTCGCGTCCACGCGCTGCAGCGAGATCTCGCCGCTGCCGGTCCAGCTCCTCGGATCGGAAAGGGTGCCCTCGACGGTGTCGGCGAAGCTGTCGTCGCCCGCGTAGCTCGACGGGTCGATGCCGTCCTCGACCTCGACGGTGTAGGTGAGCACCTCGTCGCTGGCGCCCACCGGATCGCTGGAGCCTGGCACGACGTGCCACGTGCCCGCGCCCTTCTGCGTGAAGTCGCCGCCCTCGGGCAGCTTCGCGGTGGGGATGTCGAGGTCCACGGCCTTCGCCGGGTTCTCGCTGGCCACCGGCCCCTCGGCACGGGCTCCACCGGGGTTCACCGTGTTCTCGGACGTCGAGCCGAGAGCCGTGCCCGACTCGCCGGGGTCACCCCTCGTGGTGTCGACCACCACGAGCGCGGTGATCACCAGCAGCACCGGGATCGCGTAGACCCGCCAGCCGTAGGTGGAGGTGAGCCTGCGCAGGCCCGATGGTCTGGGCGGACGCTCGTCCTCACTCTCCTCCGGCTCGGCCGTCGGCCGCCACGACGCACGTAGCGGCTCGGCCGACACCCGGCGGGCGCCCGGCCGGTAACGATCTTCCGCCGACGGCCTTGACGGGTGTCGGTACGCCGACGACGTACGGCGCGGATACTCGGCCCGCCTGCCATCCCGTCGTACGTCGTGCGTCACCCGGTCCACCGCCCCAGGGTGCCACACTCGCACGGTGAGACCCGTGCCGACCGGCCGCCGTCGACCGTTCCGGCATCACCCGATCGGCGCAACGTCCGGTCACCAGGTGCCGGCTTCGACGCTCTCCCACATGCCCAGCACGGCCCTGGCCACGGTCACCGGACGTTCCATCTGCGCGACGTGACCCGTCTTCGGCAGCACCAGCAGCCGCGCCCTGGGCATCAACTGGGCGGTACGCGCGGCGCGCCGCACGGAGATCACCTTGTCCTTGGTGCCCCACACCACGAGCGTCGGCACTTCGACCGTCGGCGCCACGGCCCACAACGACCGCTCTCCCCTGGTGAACCACGCGCGGAAGATCTCGAAAGTGCTGCGCGCCATCGCCATGTTGGCCCAGGCGAACCCCGCCCGCTTGCTGTGCTCGTCCGCGAGCTCGTCGAACCGGTGCGCGGGGAACGACTCCGGGTCGGCGAAGCACAGCCGGATCACCTGCTGGGCCCGCTCCCTTGGGCCCATCGCGGCGAGCTGCCTGCGCACCCGCCTGCCGACGAACGGCAGGTACGCGAGCGCCATGCGCGGGTCGGACAACCGCCTCGGGTCGGGCCTGCGGTCGGGCATGGCGGGCGAGATCAGCGTCAGCGTGCGCACCAGGTCAGGTCGTTTCGCCGCGAGCAGGAGCGACACCGCGCCGCCCATCGAGTTGCCGACCACGTGCACCGGCCGCGTCGAGTTCCGCTCGATGAAGTCCGCCACCACCTCGGAATGCGCCGTGAGGCTGAACGTGAACCCGTCCTTCGGCTCGGAGAACCCGAAGCCCGGCAGGTCCAGCGCGATCCCGCCGGCGTGCGGTGCGAGCAGGCCCGCGAGGTCCGTCCAGTTGGTGGACGAGCCGCCGAGCCCGTGGACGTACACCACCGTCACGTCGTCGGCACCGGGAGTCCGCCGCACGTGCAGATCGAGGTCACCTACCCTTTCCTGTTGGCCCGGCCACGGGGCCACCGTGGCGTCGAGCGGGGGTAGCGGGGTATTCGACAGCGGTACGTGCGTCAGCGGCGGCCGCTTCGCGGAGCGGGGAGCCACCTGGCGGGACAGTGTTTCCGACACCGTCCCAGGATGCCTCAAGTTCGCCGCCCTTGGCGTTCAACGCGTACCGGCGAGTAATGTGCGGTGGGAATGAAGTTGGAGGCGGGATGACTGAGACGGCGCACCCTCAATCGCAGGGGACGAGCGAGAGCACCGGATCGGCGCAGTTCGGCCGTGGTGTCCGGCTCCCTCGCACGGAGCGCCGCGCCCAGTTGCTGGCGGCGGCGCAGCAGGTCTTCGCCGCGAACGGGTACCACGCGGCGGCCATGGACGACATCGCCGAGCGCGCAGGCGTGAGCAAGCCGGTGCTGTACCAGCACTTCCCCGGCAAGCTCGACCTCTACATCGCGCTGCTGGAGAGCCACGTCGACAGCCTGGTCAAGGCCGTGCAGGACGCCCTGTCCTCCACCACCGACAACAAGCAGCGGGTGAAGAACGCCGTGGGCGCCTTCTTCGACTTCGTCAACGGCGACGCCGGGGCGTTCCGCATGGTGTTCGAATCGGATTTGCGGGGCGAGCCCGCCGTGCAGGAGGCCGTGGACAGGGCCACCTCGGCCAGCGTCGACGCGATCACCGAGACGATCACCGCCGACGCCGGCCTCGACGAGGAGAAGGCGCGCCTGCTGGCCGTCGGGCTGGTCGGCCTGAGCCAGGTCAGCGCGCGGTTCTGGCTGACCCACCACAGCACGATGAGCCGTGATGACGCCGTCGCGCTGACCTCGACCCTGGCCTGGCGCGGCATCGGCGCCGGCTTCCCCCTGCAGCAGCCCCAGTGACGGTCAGGACGCGCTGACCGGCACCGGCCCCTCGAGCCTGCTCAACCGCGCGAAGCGCGTCCGCAGGGATACCGGGTGACGGGTGGGCGTCTCCTCGCGAGGACAGCGCCGACGTGGTGAGTGGGCATTCAGGAGGCGATCCCGGAGCGAGGAGGAGCCATGGGTTCCGCCACCCGCACCAGCCCGCCCAGCTGCACGGCCACCTCGTGCGCTCGTTCCTGGGGCAGCATGTGGCCCGCCCCCGGGTACAGCCGCAGCCTCGCCCCCGGCAGCTCGTCGGCGATCGCCCGCGCGTGCGAGACGGGGCAGAGCCGGTCGGCGTCCCCCGCCAGCACCACGGCGCGTGTCGTCCGCAGCGCAGCGAGCGCCACCCTGCGATCGTGCAGCGAGATGGCGTTCTGGAAACCGCCGATGCTCGCCGGGTGGGCGCACAACAGCTGGTCGACCACGGACGCCACGTCCTGCCTGCGCGGCCTGCGCCCGAACACGAGCCAGCGGGCTCCAGCCCTCGCCGCACCGGGCCGCAGCGGCAAGGCGTCTTTGCGGTAGGCCAGCAGCAGCTGGGCGAGTCGCCGCTCCGCCTTGGCCGCGCCCGCCCCGGCCACACCCGGCAGCCCGAGGGTGATGCGGTCCATGTTGCCGCAGGACGTCGCCACGAACGCTGCTCCGTCCACGCGCTCGGCCACCAGCGCGGGATGCCGGTCGGCGAGCGCCATGATCGTCATCCCGCCCATCGAGTGCCCGGCGAGCACGAGCCTGCCCTCGGGCACCCGCTCGGCGAGGAGCTCGGCGAGGTCGTCGGCCAGCTGGTCGATCGTCGCCGTCCCGGGCCTCGCCGGCGCCGACCGGCCGTGCCCGCGCAGGTCGTACCGCAGCACGCGGAGGCCGGACGGCAGCTCGTCAACCACCCGGTCCCACGTGCGAAGGTCCTGCGTCCAGCCGTGGACCAGCACGAGCGTCACCGCCGAGTCCGAGGGCCCGCTCAGCTCGACGTGCAGGCGCGTGCCGTCGCTCGTGACGAACTCGCCGCGCTTCGCCCGCACGGTGTCCAGCGCAGAACGGGCCGCGGTCACCGGTCGTTCACCAGGAACGAGCGGCGCCACCAGCGCATCCCCGGTGCGCCGACGAGACCGGCCTCCTCGAGGAACGGCATGATCCGCTCGCCCGCGTAGTGGATCGTCTGCTGCCAGTGCGGGTTGTTCATCGCGGCGTGGTAGCCGTCCCGGGGCCGGATGCCGACGGCCTTGTAGACGGCGGGGTTCACGAGGCTGCGCGTGATCTCGTGGGACACCAGGGCGATCAGCAGCCGCTGGTAGGCCAGCTCGGACTTCGAGAGCTTGGCCATGCCGCGCGTGACCTCCTCGCGCGCGAACGTGACGTGCCGCGCCTCCTCGAGGACGTGGATGCGGTTGACCATGCGCACGAGGGGCTGGATGTCGGGGTCGTTCATCTGCTCGCGCTGCAGGCGGTCGAGGATCTCCTCGGCGACCAGGATCGAGCCGTAGAGAGCGGGGCCGTAGCCGATGACGGGCAGGATCTTGCCCAGCCTGCGGCGCCACTTCACCGGGCCGTACGGCGGGCAGCCGATGCGCTCGGCCATGCGGGCGAACATCGTGGAGTGCCTGCACTCGTCGGCGACCTCGGTGAGCGCGTACTGCGCGTGGTTGCTCGTCGGGTCGGCGTCGTATACCTCCTTGAGCAGCATCTGCATCAGCAGGATCTCGAACCACAGGCCGTTGGTGGCCACGCTGGCGATCTCATGCTTGCCCAGCTCGATGCGCTGCTCCGGTGTCAGCTGCTCCCACAGCTCGGTGCCGTACAGGGTCGAGCGGTGTTCCGGGATGTAGCGCTTGCCCTCGACCAGCGGCGCGTCCCAGTCGATGTCGACCTCGGGGTCGTAGAACTTGTTCGCCGACGACTTGAGCAGCCGTTCGGCGGTCTTCTCACGGCCAGCGTCGCCCAGGGTCCGCGTCATCGCCGACACCACCTTCCCCTTGTATGTAACCTCGGGTAACAGTTACTTTTGGTAGCATGAGCCGCATGGCCGACCGTGTCAAGCGCGACAGCAAGCAGAAGGCCCCGAGCAGCCCGGGAGACGCCCGCCGTGACCGGTGGCGCAAACACCGCATCGCCCGGCGCGCCGAGTTCGTCGAGGCCGCGCTCAAGGCGCTCGACGAACACGGCCCCGAGCTCGGCATGGAGGACGTCGCCGCGGCCGCCGGCGTCACCAAGCCCGTGCTCTACCGGCACTTCGAGGACAAGGCCGACCTCTACGTCGCGCTGGGTCAGCGCGGCACCGAGCTGCTGTTCGAGCGACTGATGCCGGCGATCAACGCCGAGCTCGCGCCGGTGCCCCGCATCCGCATGGCGCTCAACGCGTTCTTCACGGTGATCGAGGAGCACCCGAACCTCTACCGCCTGCTCGCCCGCAACTCGTTCGCCGACAAGCCCGTGGACGCCGACGTGGTCGCCGAGGACAAGGAAGTGATCGCGACGGCGCTGACGGCCCTGCTCGGCGACTACATGCGGATGTTCAACATGGATTCCGGCGCCGCGGAGCCGTGGGCCTACGGCATCGTCGGCATGGTGCAGAACACCGGAGAGTGGTGGCTGGACAAGCGGACCATGAGCCGCGACAGCGTCGTGGAGTACCTGACGCAGATCATCTGGGCGGCCATCGACGGCCTGTCCCGCCAGCACGGCGTGACGATCGACCCCGACCAGCCGCTCGAGGCGAACAAGGTCGTGAAGCTGGCGCACGTGCGCACCGAGAAGACGGGAGAGGGATCGTGAGCGAGCACCACCACGAAGAGGACGGTTACACCGGACCCGCGAAGCTGCTGGTCGAGGAGGCCGAGCTCGACATCGAGGTGGAGCTGCGCGGCCACTTCCAGCCGATCGACGGCTACTACCACTGGTACGGCCGCGTGAAGGTGAACGAGCGGCTCTCCGCGCTCGCGGGCGGCAAGAAGAAGAAGGTGGAGATCCGCACCCCGGAAGGCACGGCGCAGGGCGAGATCTCCGACCCCGACCCGTGGGGCCGCTACCGGATCATGGGCACCAGCACGCCCCCGTTCACGGTGCCCACCACGCTCGAGGCGATCAACGGCTGAAAAACGACGCGGGCCGGGGCCGTGCGGCTCGTGCACGGCCCCGGCCCGCGAGTGCGTCAGGAGCCGACGGCGAAGCCGACCTTGCGGACGTCCGACGGCGCGATCTCGACATAGGCGATCCGGTCCGACGGAACCAGGTACTTGCGGCCCTTGTCGTCCGTCAGGCGGAACAGGCCGTTAGCGGCACTGTCGGCACCCAGCGCGTCGGCAACCAGCTTCTCGACCTCTTCGGCCGACTGGCCGCTGGACACCACGAGCTCCCGTGGGGTGTCCTTGATGCCGATCTTGACCTCCACGTGCAACCTCCGCCTGGGTTCATGCCGGTTCGTTCACCGTCAAGGCTAGCCGAGACCGAGCACCTGCATCCGCTTGGTGTGACCCTGCTGCAGCCGCCGGAACAGCGCCGCGATGCCGGAGAGATCGCCGGAGCCCGCGACGATGAGCTCGGCGAGCCCGTCGCGCTCGGCCACGATGTACTGGGCCTGCGTCAACGCCTCGCCCAGCAACCTGCGGCCCCACAGCGCGAGCCGGTCGCGCTGCTTGGCGTCGGCCATGATGCCCGCGGCGACTTCGCGCTCGGCGAACGCGGAGTGGCCCGTGTCGGCCAGCACCGTCAGCACGAGCTTGCGGGTCTCCTCGTCGAGCACCTGGGAGAGCTCGCGGTAGAGGTCGGCGGCGAGGTTGTCGACGACGTACGCCTTGACCAGCGACTCCAGCCACGACCTCGGCGACGTGGAGTTCTGGAAGGCGTCGATGTGCCGCATGAAGGGCTTCATCGCGTCCTCGATGTCCACGCCGTGGTCGCTGAGGTGCCGTTCGAGCATCTCGTAGTGGCCGATCTCGGCAGCGGCCATCGACGCCAGCGCGGCGCGCCCGGCCAGCGTGGGGGCCGTCCTCGCGTCCTCGGCCAGCCGGTCGAACGCGGACAGCTCGCTGTACGCGAGCACCCCCAGCAGGTCGGCGACCCCTGGGGCGATCTGTGCCTTCGCCTCACTCACAGTGTCACCGTAGTGGGGAAACTCGTCCCCGTAACCGGGGAGACCAACAACACGTGACACATTGCGAGCACGGTCACCGACTGAGCAGGTAGACAAGGTACACTTCGGACTGATAGTGAAGTTGTCACTTCATCGTGTGCCGCCGCACGTCGGTGAATACACAGTGTGCGTGCACGCCTCGAGCGGTGTTCCCACGCAGGACGCGTTTCGCGTGACCAACCGCGAAGCGGACCGCAATCCGCGTGGTCGAGTGCCGCGTAATGCCTGGCCGTGCGCGCTGGTATGAGAGAGGCGATCGACAATCGACCAGAACACCAGTCCAAGTACAGACCCCGTCCAGCTCGAACACAGTGAGAGCGGCCTGCCCGCGACCGACACGTCGCACCCGCTGCAGGCCGATGCCCCGGTGAAGCCGGAGTCCCCGACCTTCGCCGAGTTCGGCGTCCGCCCGGAGATCGTCTCGGCGCTCCAGTCGGCCGGAATCGAGCGGACCTTCGCCATCCAGGCGCTGACCCTCCCGCTCGCCCTCGCGGGCGACGACCTCATCGGCCAGGCCCGTACCGGCATGGGCAAGACCCTCGGCTTCGGCGTCCCGCTGCTCCAGCGGCTCGAGCTGCCCGGTGACGGCACGCCGCAGGCGCTCGTCGTGGTCCCCACCCGCGAGCTGTGCCTGCAGGTCACCCACGACCTGACCGACGCGGGCAAGAACCTCGGCATCCGCATCGCGTCCATCTACGGTGGCCGTCCGTACGAGCCGCAGATCGCGACGCTGCGCAAGGGCGTCGACGTGGTCGTCGGCACCCCCGGCCGCCTCCTCGACCTCGCCGAGCAGCGGCACCTCGTGCTCGGCAAGGTCCGCGCGCTCGTGCTGGACGAGGCCGACGAGATGCTCGACCTCGGCTTCCTGCCCGACATCGAGCGGATCCTGCGGATGGTGCCGGAGAAGCGGCAGACGATGCTCTTCTCGGCCACCATGCCCGGCCCGATCATCACGCTGGCCAGGACGTTCCTCAACCAGCCGACTCACATCCGGGCAGAGGAGAACGACGCGGGCGCCGTGCACGAGCGCACCACGCAGTTCGCCTACCGGGCCCACTCGCTCGACAAGATCGAGCTCATCGCCAAGGTGCTCCAGGCGAAGGACCGCGGCCTGACGATGATCTTCGCGCGCACCAAGCGCACCGCGCAGAAGGTGGCCGACGACCTGGCCGAGCGGGGCTTCGCCGCCGCGGCCGTGCACGGTGACCTTGGCCAGGGCGCCAGGGAGCAGGCGCTGCGCGCCTTCCGCTCCGGCAAGGTGGACGTGCTGGTGGCCACCGACGTCGCGGCCAGGGGCATCGACGTCGACGACGTCACCCACGTGATCAACTACCAGACGCCGGAGGACGAGAAGACCTACGTCCACCGCATCGGCCGCACCGGCCGGGCGGGCAAGACGGGCGTCGCGATCACGCTGGTGGACTGGGACGAGATCCCGCGCTGGAAGCTGATCTCCGACGAGCTGAACCTCGACATGCCAGAGCCGGTGGAGACCTACTCCACTTCCGAGCACCTGTTCACCGACCTCGAGATCCCCGAGGACGCGACCGGTCGGCTCCCGCTGGCCAAGCGCACCCGCGCAGGTCTCGCAGCCGAGGAAGAGGAGGACTTCGGCGGCAAGCGCAGGGGACGTTCCTCCGGCACCGCCTCCTCCCGGCGGTCCAGCAGGTCGCGCCGTCGCACGCGGGGCGGCAGGGACGTCGCGGGCGAGGCGAAGTCCGAGGGCGAGTCCGCCGAGTCCGGCGAGGCGGCCGCGGGGACCGAGAACGGCCGCTCCCGCAGCCGGCGCCGCACGCGCGGCGGCGGTTCGAAGCCGGCGGGCGAGTCGCCCTCGAGCAACGAGAAGGCCGACGCGGCCACCGGCGAGGGGGCCGAGCGTCCCGCGCGCCGCCGCCGCAGGCGCAGGGCCGGGGTGCCCAACGCGGCCGAGACGTCGGCGGGGGCAGACTAAGGCACGTGAACACCTCCTCCGGGCGGCATCGCAGGCACGACGACCGCGAACGGCACGACGCGGATCCGCCCGTGCTCCCGCCCGGCACGGAGGACGTGCTCACACCGGCCACGGAGCACCGCGCCGACGAGGCGGACGCCGCACCGGGCAGGTCCCGGCACGCGGCGCTGCCCCGTGTCCGGCCGTCGCCGTGGAACCGCAGGCGGGACCGGGTGGCCGCGGCGCTGATCACGGTGGTCGTGCTGGTCGCCGGTGTTCTCGTCTGGGCGTTCAGCGATCAGCGGGCCACCAGCCACGAGCTGGCCGATCCGCCGGCGGCACTGCCGCCCGCACCCCCTTCGGTGCCCGCGTCCCTGCAGGAGATCTGGCAGGCCGAGAGCCCGGCGACGCCGGTGCCCGTCAGCGAAGGCTCATCGGTGGTCACCGGCTCCGGAGGCGAGGTCGCCGGCCGCGACCCGCTGACCGGTGAGGTGCGCTGGCGGTATGCGCGCGACCTGGAGTTGTGCACGGTCGCGGGCGCCTGGTCGAGGGCGCTCGCCGTCTATCACAAGGACACCGGCTGCAGCGAGGTCACGCAGCTCGACCCCGCCACCGGCAGGCGCACCGCACAGCGCAACGGCGACGCCGAGCTGAACACCCGGCTCGTCAGCGACGGCGGGCACGTCACGACCACGGGCGAGCGCCTGCTCAACACGTGGCGAAACGACCTGGTGAAGAGCCTGGAGTACGGCGAGGTGTTCCCGAAGGTCAACCCCGGCAAGCAGCCAAGGGAGGGCTGCACGTACGGCACGGTCGCGGCGAACGCGGGCGAGGTCGGCGTGATCGAGGACTGCCCCGGCGAACGGGGCGCGCGCCTCACCGTGCTCAAGGCCGCCGGCGAGGAGGCCGACGAGCCCGAGGAGGTGTTCAGCACGGTGTTGTCCGACTCCTCCGCGTGGCTGGTGGCGATGTCCGGCGACACCATCGCGGTCGCGCTCCCCCAACGCCGTCAGCTGGTGCTCTACGGGTCCAAGGGCGAGCAACTGGCGGCGTACCCGCTCGACGTGCCCGCCGCCGATCTGCGGCACGCGCCGGAGGGCGGGGTGACGCCGACCGCCAAGGGCACCGACAACATCTACTGGTTCACGGGTTCGAGCACCGTGGCCCTCTCGCGCAAGGACCTCACGCCGCGGTGGACCCTCGACGGCACGCACGGTCCCGGCGGCATGTTCGCGGGCCAGTACGTGGTGCCGATCGAGGGCGGGCTCGCGGTCGTCGACGAGGGCACCGGCGCCACCGTGCGCACGGTGGGCGTCGACCGGCACGGCTACCGGGGGCAGGTGCAGCTCGCCTCGGCGGGCCCGGTGTTGCTGGAGCAGCGTGGCGGCACCGTGGTGGCGCTGCGATGACGGCCGCCTTCTCACAGCTGTCGCCGCACGGCGCTAGCCGGACGTCGCTGGCGGGCCGGTACGGACCCGTGGCGGCGCTGTCCGGGCCGCGTCCCGCCGAACCGCTGGCCACCGTGCTGCTGCTGCCGGGCTACACGGGTTCGAAGGAGGACTTCGCGCCGCTCCTCGACGGCATCGCCGAGGGCGGTCTCCATCCCGTCGCGATCGACCTGCCGGGCCAGTACGAGTCGCCTGGCCCGGACGACGAGTCGCGCTACCTGCCGCTGGCGCTGGGCGAGGCGGTGGCCGAGCTGATCACGGGGCTCAGCGGCGACGGCCTCCCTGTGCTGCTGCTCGGGCACTCCTACGGCGGCCTGGTTGCCCGTGGTGCGGTGCTGTGCGGTGCGCCGGTCGCCGGGCTGACGCTGCTGGGCAGCGGTCCGGACCGGTTGCCGCCCGGCGCGCGGCTCAGCGCGCTGGACGTGGGCGAGCCACTTCTGCGAGGCCACGGCGTCGAGGCCGCCTACGCGGTCCGCGAGCAGGTGAGCGCGCGGGCGCCGGCCTGGCTCGCCATGGCCGAGGAGCTGAGGGCGTTCCTGCGGACGCGGTTCGTCTCGTCGAGCACGGCGGGTCTGCTCGGCATGGCGGCGGGCCTGCGGTCGGAGCCGGACCGGGTGGAGGAGCTCGCCGCGGCGCTGCGGGACCGCGGTGCTCTGGGCCTGGTGGTGGCCGGTGAGCACGACGACGCGTGGAGCGTGGAGCAGCAGAAGGACATGGCTCGGCGGCTGGAGGTGCCGTTCGCGGTGGTCGAGCGCGCCGCGCACTCGCCGAACACCGAGAACCCGCCGGGATTGCTGGAGATCCTGGTGCCGGAGTGGCGATCCTGGCTCCGGTGAGTCAGGCCCACCAGTAGAGCCACAGCACGCCGCCCGCGATCGCGAGCACACACAGCGCGGCAACGCCCGCGAGGCGCCCGCGACGGCGGTCCACCACGAGCTGAGCGATGACGGCGAGCGCCGCGCCGGCGAGGTGGCCGAGCACGGAGACGAGTCCGGGCCCCTCGGCGTCGCCCAGCCAGCTCACGACCTGCACGCCGAGCACGAAAAGGGCGAGCACCACCAGCCCGGCCGCGAGGGAGCCGGTGAGGCCGCGCCACCACCGGCCCGTGCGGCGAGAAGGCGGCTGCCCCCCGGTGCCGGGCGTGGCCAACTCGACCGTCTCGAGCTCTGTCGTGTTCGGCCCGTGCAATCTCACTCCACGTGTGTCTTCCGCGCTCAGGGCGCGAGCAGGTCCCACGAACGGGCGGCGGGCGCCGCCTGCTGCCCGTCCGGGCAGCTCGGCCGGAAGTCGCACCAGGAACAGCGCCGTGACGTGCGCGCGGGGAACAGCGTGTCGGCGTCTCCGCCCGCCTCAAGGGTATCCGTTGCGGTCTGCAGCTCCGCCGCCGTCTCATCCGCGCGGGTGAGCTGCCTGCGCAGGCTTTCGGGCGTGTGCTCGGCCGCCGCGACGGTGCCGCTGGGCACGTGGTGCAGCTCGACGCGGTGGCAGGGCCTGCGCAGCGTGCGGGCGGCGGCCACGGCGTAGAGGGCGAGCGCCTGGGAGCCGCGGGCCTCGTACTCGTCGGGCGCCTTCCTGCCGGTCTTGTAGTCGATGATCACGAGCTCGCCGTCGCGCTCGTCGATGCGGTCGGCGCGGCCCTCGACGATCAGCGACGGCGGCCCGTCACCCGCGCTGACGGGCGCGGAGACCCAGCGTTCGAGCCCCACCGGGTCGCCGCTGACGTCGTTGTGCTCGACGTACTCGGCGACCCACTGCCTGGCCCGCTCGCGGTACTGCTGCGCCTGCGCGGCGTCGAGGAAGCCGGCGTCGTTCCACTGCTCGGTGACGAGCGCGGCGGCCCGCTCCGGCGTGCGCCGGTCGGCAGGCAGATCGAAGAGGGCACGCAGGGCGTTGTGGACGACGGCGCCGAGCGTGCTGTGCGCCCAGGCGCCGGTGCGCTGCGGGGTGGGACGGTCGAGGTAGGTGAGCCGGTAACGACGCGGGCAGTCGTCGAACGTCGACAGCCGCGCGGGCGTCACCTTCGTCAAACGCTTCGGCTGCACTCCGAAGTCGAAGCCCAGCTGCCCCATGCACACCACCCTGTCCCAGCGTACGTATCCCCACCGACAACCCCGCGCCCGAAAGGCGAGCAAGGGAGCTTTGCTCTCGCCAAACGGTAGTAAAGCTCCCTTGCTCCCGGTGGGGACGGGGCGCGAGCGGAGACCTCACGCCCCCGAGATGAACCCGCGCACCGAGTCGGCGACCAGCTGCACGGCGATCGCGGCCAGCAGCAGGCCGGCGATCTTCGCCAGCAGCGTGATCCCGCTTTCCCTGATCACCTTGATCAGCACGCCCGAGTAGCGCATGCACGCCCACAGCACCACGTGCACGGTCACGATCGCCAGCGCCAGCGCCACGTACGCACCGGCCCGCCCGTCGGCCTGCCGCACGAACACGATCGTCGCCGCGATCGCGCCCGGGCCCGCCAGCAGCGGCGTGCCAAGCGGCACGAGCGCCACGTTCACGTCCTCCGCCGCCTCGGGCTCGGAACCGCCCCGGCCGGTGAGCAGGTCGAGCGCGATGAGCAGCAACAGCAGCCCGCCCGCGCCCTGCAACGCCGGGATGCCGATGCCGAGGTAGGTCAGGATCGCCTGGCCCGCCACCGCGAACAGCGAGACGACCAGCAGGGACACCAGCACCGCCTGCCGCGCCGCCTTCGCCCTCGCCGACGGCGGCTTGCGGCCGACGAGACTCAGGAACACCGGCACGGTCCCCGGCGGGTCCATGATCACGATGAGCGTGATGGCGGCCTCGAAGAACAGGTTCGCGTCGAAGTAGTCCGCGAACGCCACGGCGCTCAGCCCACCTGCACGGCGGCGCCCGAGGCCCGCGCGACGAGCGCCTCGAACTCCTCGGGGGCCGTGGTCTCCTGGCCGATCGCGATCGTCTTGTTCGTGCCGTGGTAGTCGCTGGACCCCGTGCGCACCAGGTCCAGCTCCTTCGCCAGGTCACGCAGTTCGGCGCGCGTCTCGGAGTCGTGGTTCGGGTGGTCGACCTCCAGCCCGGTGAGCCCGCACTCGGCGAGGTCGGCGATCACCTCCGGGGTCACCGTCGGGCCGCGCGAGGCCGCGAACGGATGCGCCAGCACGGTCACGCCGCCCGCGTCGGCGATCATCTCGATCGCCGTCTCCACCGGCGTGTCGCGGCGGGGCACGTAGTAGCCCCGCCCGTTGCCGAGGTAGCTCGTGAACGCCTCGTCGACCGACGACACCAGCCCCGCCCGCACCAGCGCCTGCGCCAGGTGCGGCCTGCCCGCGGGCGCGTCCGGGTCGAGCAGACCGAGAATCTCGTCGGGGTCCACCGGCAGGCCGTCGGCCGCCATGTGCACCGCCATCGTCCGCAGCCGGTCGCGCCGCTCGCGCCGCAGCCGCTGCTGCTCGGCGACGATCGTGGGCGACGTCGGGTCGAACAGGTACGCGAGCAGGTGCACGCTCACCCTGCGGCCGTAGGCGTCGACCGACTCACAGGACAGCTCGGCCCCGGGAACGAGCCGCATACCCGGTGGCAGAGCTTGGGTCGCGGGCTGCCAGCCCGCGGTGGTGTCGTGGTCGGTCAGCGCGACGACGTTCAGGCCGGCGCGTGCCGCCGTGGCCACCAGCTCCGCGGGGCTGTCGGTGCCGTCCGAGACGGTCGAGTGGGTATGCAGGTCGATGCGCACACGGTCCATTGTCCAGCGCGCCCGGCGCGGGAATCAGCCGACCACTCGCTTACCCCGCGCGGCGCGCTGCGCCTTGATCATGGAGAACCGCTCCGCCTGCTTGGCCTTGTCGCCGAACACCAGCGCCGAGATGGTGTCGTAGAACTCCTCCGGCTTCGGCAGGTACTCGATGCGGTTCAGCGCCTGGATCTGCCCCGCCGACTCCACGACCATGGTCCCGTAGCCGAGCATGCGGCCCCAGAACGAGCGCTCGTAGGTGAGGTCGGTGACCTTGGTGATCGGCATCATCAGCACCTTCGTGGTCCAGACGCCGGTGGTCATGATGAACCGTTTGTCGGTGACGACCAGCCGTTCGACCCACCACTCGATCACCTGGTACGCGAAGCGCAGCACGACCAGCAGCGCCAGGTACCAGAGGATGTTCTGCACCACCCACATCGACGGCGGCAGGATGTACGACACCATCACGCAGATCGCGATCAGCGCGATGGCCTCGAACATGTCCCAGGCCAGGCAGGACCAGTGCCGCCTGATCCGGATGACCCTCCGCTCTGTGTCGAGGAGGTACTCGTCTGGGTCGCGCGGAGCGAACATAGAGGAAGGGTAGCGTCGATCAGCTGAAGATGTTGCTCACGAAGGTGATCACGGCCTCCGCCGCGTCGCGGAGGAAGCCGATGATGTTGTTCACGAGGCCCGCCGCGTTTCCGGGTTGGGCGATCACGAAGAACAGAACCAACGCGATACCAGCGAAAGTCGCAAGCTTTTTCGCGTTCACGGCGATCAATCCCGTCTCTCGAGTGCAGACCTGGTGGCAAGGTGCCACTAAGTTTGTACCGCACTGCGCAGCGTTACGGGAGGAAAGTCCTGCGCTTGGGTCAGCGGACTGCGCAAATCGGCCCCATTGACTACCGAGCGTGACATGGAGGACTACACATGGGCGGGGTTCGGTGCGTCGGCGGCATCGTGCACGACGACGCCGGCCGACTGTTGCTCATCCAGCGTGGCCACGAGCCCTCGGCCGGCCGGTGGTCGCTGCCGGGCGGGCGGGTCGAGGAGGGCGAGAGCGACGCCGACGCACTGGCCCGTGAGCTGCGCGAGGAGACCGGGCTGGACGTTGTCGCTGGTCAGCTCGTCGGCAGTGTGACGAGGGGGTCGTACGTCATCTACGACTACGCGTGCACCGTGAGCGGCGGCGAGCTGAAAGCGGGCGACGACGCGGCCGACGCCCGCTGGGTCGACGCCGCCGCCTTCGGAGCACTCGCCGCGGCGGGGGAACTCACCGAAGGGCTCGCGGCCACCCTGCGTGACTGGGGTGTGCTTCCCCACGGCGCGGGTGACCGCTAGCCCTGGACGCGGCTCACCCTTCCGGCCCAGTCCCTCTCGCGCAGCTGGAACTTCTGGATCTTGCCGGTCGACGTCTTGGGCAGCTCTGTGACGAACTCCACCACGTCGGGCACCTTGTACCGCGCGATCTGCCCGCGGACGTGCTCCAGCAACTCCTCGGCGCTCACCTGCTCGCCCGGCCGCAACACCACGTACGCCTTGGGCCGCTCGCCCCACTTCTCGTGCGGCACGCCCACCACGGCGACCTCCAGCACGGCGGGATGCGAGTCGACGGCCGCCTCCACCTCGATCGTGGAGATGTTCTCGCCACCCGACACAATGATGTCCTTGGCCCGGTCACGCAGCTCGATGTAGCCGTCGGGGTGCCACACGCCCAGGTCACCGGAGTGGAACCAGCCGCCGCGGAAGGCCTTCTCCGTGGCCTCGGGGTCGGCGAAGTAACCGGACATCACGTTGTTGCCCCGCATCACGACCTCGCCCATCGTGACGCCGTCCCTCGGCACGTCCGTCATGTCCTCGGCGACCACTCGCACGCCGTCGGTGACCACCATGCCGACGCCCTGCCTGGCCAGCAGCCTGCTCCGCGCCTCGACGTCGAGCTTCGGCCAGCCCTCCTGCCACTCGCACACCGTGTAGGGCCCGTAGGTCTCGGTCAGCCCGTAGACGTGCACCAGCCGCGCGCCCAGCGCCGTCATGCGCTTGATGACCGTCGGGCTCGGTGGCGCGCCCGCGGTCGTCACCACGACCTCCTGGGCGAGCGGATGCGCGCCCTCGAAGTTGGCGATCGTGTTGAGCACGGTCGGCGCGCCGTTGAGGTGCGTGACGCCCTCGGTGTCGAGCAGCCGCCAGATCTCCGCGGCGGCAGGCGCCCGCAGGCACACGTGGGTGCCGCCGATCGCCGTGATCGCCCACGTCGTGCACCAGCCGTTGCAGTGGAACATCGGCAGCGTCCACAGGTACCGCGACTCCGGGGTGTGCCGGGAGTGGACCAGCTCGGCCAGCGAGTTCAGGTACGCGCCGCGGTGGTGGTACATCACGCCCTTCGGCTTGCCCGTGGTGCCCGACGTGTAGTTGATCGAGATGGTGGCGCGCTCGTCGGCGACCATCCACGGGAGCGGCTCCTCGCTCCCGCGCGCGAGCAGGTCGGCGTAGGAGATGCCGCCGGCACCGGCGTCCGGGCTCGCGCCGGACGCCGGGTCGGTGACGGTCACGATCTCCCGCACGGGCGCGTCACCGGGCACCGAGCCGTGCAGCGCGGCGTCGACCACCAGCAGCCTCGCGCCGGAGTGCTCGAGGATGTACCGGATCTCGGCAGGCGCGAGGCGCGTGTTGATCGCCACCAGCACCCCGCCCGCGAGCGGCACCGCGAAGTGCGCGACGAGCATCTCGGGGATGTTCGGCAGCAGGTAGGCGACGCGGTCGCCAGGCTCGACGCCGCTCGCACGCAGTCCGCTCGCGACTCTCGTCGCCTCCGCGGCGAACTCGCGGTAGGTGAGCCGGCGCTCCCCGTAGGCGATCGCGACCTTGTCGGGGAACACCTCGGCCGACCGGCGCAGGAACGACAGCGGGGTGAGCGGCGTGTGCCACGTGTCCGCGTGTTCCGGGGTGACTGCCATCACCCCATCCTGTCCAGCGGCGGCCTACCGGGCAAGCCAGGTCATGCGCTGACCATGCGAGGACGCGAGCGCGAGCGCCTGCGCCTGCACGGTGCCGCCGTTCCACGTGGCCACGCCGAGCACGGACTGGGCGGTGCGGGTGTAGGCAAGCTCGTCGCGGCCCGGCAGCACGTGGACGAGCGCCGACTCGTACGGCTCGGCCGTGACCCACCACAGTGGACGGTCGGCGGCGACCTCGGCGAGCGCGGACACGAAGGCGGCGCGCTGCTCGGCGGCAAGGTAGGCGAGCACCCAGCTGGTGAACACCACGAGCGGCAGCTCGGTGGGCACCCGCGCGGCCGCCGAGGCCAGATCCGCCACGGCGTCGCCGGTCACCAGCTCCGGCGGGTCCTTGCGCTGCGCGGCCGCGGCCGTGCGCAGCAACCGGATCCGGTCGGGCTGGTCGGCCCACACACACGCCTCGAGCCACGCGAGCTCGTCCTCGTCGGCACTGTCCACCGGGGACCGGTCGAGCCCGACCTTGGCGCCGACCACGAGCTTCTTCGGCACCTTCGGCAGCGCCGCGCCCTCGCCGAGCTCCAGCGCGCAGTGCAGCCCGACGGGCGTGCGTGCCGGGCCCGCCGCGATCTGCTCGCCGCCGTCGCACTGGTAGTGGTAGCCGTACGTGGCCAGGCCCAGCAGCAGGCCCGCGCTGCACCCGACCTCCAGCAGGCCGACCGCGCCCTTCGGGCCCTTGGCCTGCTTGGCGACCATCGCGACCGCCGGGTACAGGGTCGTCGCCCTGCGGACCTCGTTGGTCTGCGTGAACCGCGTGCTCACCAGCTCACGCACCTTGTCGGCACGCTCCAGCAGGAACTCGCGGAACAGCGGCCACGTCTGCGAGTCGACGCCGTCGAACCCGCCCAGCGACGGGTAGTAGCGCGAGAGCGGATGGATCGGATCGGCCTGCACGAGCCGGTGCGCGGCGGCCAGCAGCAGCGTGGGCTGCGCGTCCTCCGGATCCGCCGCCGTCAGCAGGCCCGCGATGTCGTCGTCCTCGGCGGCCTGCGCCGCCAGGTGCTCGTACAGCGGCGAGGTGCCGCCCGCGTCGTGCTCGGCGAAGCGGCGCAGGCGGCGCTTGATTCTGTCCAGGTCACTCATGGGGCACCGGACGGCCCGGCTGCTCGCCGCCCCGGGCCTCGCCGTAGGAACGCTTGGGAACCATGACCTTCCTCCGGAACGTGCACACGACGGTGCCGTCCTGCTTGTAGCCGCGGGTTTCCACGTACACCACGCCGCGGTCGTCCTTCGACTTCGACGGCGTCTTCTCCAGCACCTCGGTCTCACCGTAGATGGTGTCACCGTGGAAGGTCGGCTTGATGTGACGCAGTGACTCCACCTCCAAGTTGGCGATGGCCTTTCCGGAGACGTCGGGCACGGACATGCCGAGCAGCAGCGAGTAGATGTAGTTGCCCACCACCACGTTCTTGCCGAAGTCCGTGGTCTCCCCCGCGTAGTGCGCGTCCATGTGCAGCGGGTGGTGGTTCATCGTCAGCAGGCAGAAGAGGTGGTCGTCGTACTCGGTCACCGTTTTCCCGGGCCAGTGCTTGTAGACAGCGCCGACCTCGAACTCCTCGTAGTACCGCCCGAACTGCACCGCTGTAGCCTCCTTGCCGGTAACGTCACACCGCCCTGCGGCGACGTCCAGTGATGTTGGGGAGTACCCTTGACCATTGGCGCGCGGTGCGTCAACGCGAGTAACACCACCCTTCGGCCTGAGGAGGTGAGGAACGCACGATGAGTAGTGGCGATAGTCCGCTCCCTAGTTCAGCCGGCGTTCCCTCCTGGGCCGAGCACGTTCTCTCTCGGTAACCGGGCCGGGTCCGCTGGCAGTGCCGGGCGGACATTTCACGTCTTTCGTCCGGTGCGTCGTCCTCATCAGTGACGAGCCAGGAGATCTCCCATGCCTGCGATTCCCTCCCTCGGTGGTCTGCGCGGCCGGGGCAACGGCCGTGCGGCGCGCGCGGTCACCCCGCCGAAGCCCGTGCCGCCGTCGGCCTACGTGGTCGACTGCGGGGTGTACGTCGACGGGGTCCGTCAGCCTGGTCCGTGGACGCACGCCGAAGCGATCCGCGAGGTCCGGGAGCGCGGTGAGGGCTTCGTCTGGATCGGTCTGCACCAGCCCGACGCCGAGCAGATCCAGGGCGTCGCCGACACGTTCGGCCTGCACGAGCTGGCCGTCGAGGACGCCGTGCACGCCCACCAGCGGCCGAAGCTGGAGCGCTACGACGACACGTTGTTCATGGTGTTCCGCACGGTCCGCTACGTGGAGCACGACTCCCCCACCACGGCCAACGAGATCGTCGAGTCCGGCGAGCTCATGGCCTTCCTCGGCACCGACTTCATCATCACCGTGCGGCACGGCAACCACGCAGGCCTGGCCAACCTGCGCCGTGAGCTCGACGCCGACCCGGAGCGGCTGGCGCCGGGTCCCGCGTCGGTGCTGCACGCCATCGCCGACCACGTCGTCGACCACTTCCTCGAGGTGACCGACAAGATCGAGGACGACATCGACGAGATGGAGACCGAGGTCTTCGCCCCGAGGACCCAGGTCACGTCCGAGCAGATCTACCTGATGAAGCGCGAGGTGCTGGAGCTGCGCAGGGCGGTGTCGCCGCTCGCGACGCCGCTGCGCAGGCTGTCGGAGGGCTACACCCGGCTCGTGCCCGACGACGTGCGCTCGTACTTCCGTAACGTCCACGACCACGTCACGACCGTGGCCGAGCGCGTCGCGTCCTTCGACGAGCTGCTCACGACGCTGGTCGACGCGACGCTGGCCAAGATCACGCTCCAGCAGAGCACCGACGTGCGGAAGATCACCGCGTGGGCGGCGATCATCGCGGTGCCCACGGCACTGGCCGGGATCTACGGCATGAACTTCGACTACATGCCGGAGCTGCATTCCCGCTACGGCTATCCGATGATCATTGCCGTCATTCTCATCATCTGTCTGCTGCTTTATCGAATATTCCGGAAGAACCGCTGGCTCTGACCCGAATCGTTCGACATGCGACTGGAGAATGCCATGCCCCGCATGCTGACCAACATCAAGTTCTGGGCGCTGGCCGCCGCGATCACCTGGATCGTCGTGGTCGTCGCCGTCATCGCGAAGAACCCCGACTACGCGCTCGGGACGCAATAGCCGCTTAGGCTGGCTGTATGCCGCGAGCGCTGGTGGTCGCCGACGAGGTCGACGAGAAGCTCTGGACCGACTGCGTGCGGAGCCTCTCGGTCGACCTCGTGCTGGGTGCAGGCGACCTGCCGTTCGACTACCTCGAACACCTCGCCGACACGCTGGAGAAGCCGCTCGTGTTCGTGCCCGGCAACCACGACCCCGACCTCACCGGGTTCACCCGCTACCGGGGGCTCGTGCTGCGCGCGGGCTTCCCGGCCCGGTGGCCTGGGCCGTGTGGGGGCGTCAACGCGGACGGCCGCGTCGTCGAGGTCGCCGGGCTGCGGATCGCGGGCCTCGGCGGGTCGATCCGCTACAACGAGGGCCCGAACCAGTGGACGCAGCGCCAGCAGGCCCGGCGCGCCCGGCGCCTGGTGCGCTCGGCCCGCGGCAAGGCCGTCGACGTGCTGCTGACCCACTCGCCGCCGCGCGGGGTCGGTGACCGCGAGGACCGCGCGCACCATGGGTTCGACTGCCTGCACCGGACGGTCGAGCGGCTGCGCCCGCGCTGGCTGCTGCACGGCCACATCCATCCGCACGGCGAGAAGGTCCGAGAGCACCGCGTGGGCGATACGCGCGTGCGCAACGTCGTGGGCGCCCACGTGCTCGAACTCGGCAGGCAGGGGGTGGGAGTTCCGTGAGCTCGCGAGAGACCGGGTTCCCGAGGGCCGACGCCGAGCACGACTTCCTGCGGGCCCGCCGCAGACAGGTCCTTTCGCGGCTGGCGACGTGGCTGCGCAGGGAGCCCGACGACGTCAACATCATGCTGCCGTTCGACGAGGTCGTCGACGCGCTGGGCTGGGAGGGCGAGCGCCGCATCGGCCTGCGCGTGATCCGGCTCGACTCGATAGTCGGCAGCGTCGACCGGGGACGGGACTTCGACCGGCGGTTCCGCCCCACGTCGGGGCGGGTAAGGCAGCGCTGGGAACGGCTCGCGCTGGCGAGCCGCCGCGGCGAGGCCATCCCGCCGATCGAGGTGTACCGGATCGGTGAGCTGCACTTCGTGATCGACGGCCACCACCGCGTTTCGGTGGCGCACGCACTGGGGCTGGAATCGATCGAGGCCTACGTCACCGAGGTGCGCACGAAGCTCAACCCGAGCGGCATCCGCTACCGCGGCGACCTGATCGTCAAGGACTACCGGCGGCTCTTCCTCGAACGTGTGCCGCTGACCGGGGAGGCACGCGCGGCGATCGTGCTCTCGGACCCGTGGGACTACGCGGAGCTCGGCGAGCACGTCGAGGCGTGGGGGTTCCGGCTCATGCAGGACGGGGGCACGTTCCTCGACCGGGTCACCATCGCGGCGCGCTGGTACGAGACGGAGTACGAGCCGGTGGTGCGGATGCTGCGGCAGGCCGACCTGATCGGCGACCGAACCGAGGCCGAGGCGTACATGTGGGTGGCGGGCGAGCGCTACCGGCTCATCCGCACCCACCGCTGGGACGACGACGTGATCGAAGCCCTCCGCAGCCGCCGCAGGTAACCCCTCAACGGTCAGCCCCGCTGCAGTGAAGGCCACCTTCACTGCGTTGAACGCAGTGAAGGTGGCCTTCACTGCAGTTGTGTGGGTCAGGAGGAGGTGTGGGCTTCACCGCGCAGGCGGCGGCGTTCCACGGCCTCCGGGTGGTGCCGGGCGAGCACCACGATGCCGCTCACCGCGATCACGCCGCACACCACGAGCGTGGTGAGGAAGTCAGAGCTGATGCCGCCCGCCTCGTCGAGCACGGCGAAGCCGATCGTGGTGGCGACCGCGGGGTTGAGCATGGTCTGCGCGCCGACCACGACGTCCGGCGGTCCGCTGGCGTAGCCGAGCTGGATGAACCAGGAACCGGCGAGGAAAGCCACCGCGAGCGCGACCAGCGAGAGCATCGGCAGATGGGAGATGCCCTCGGTGCGCACGGTGTAGGTCACGTCGCGGATGAGCACCGTCACGAGCCCGTACGCGGCACCCGCCGCCATCGCGAGCGAAACGCACCGCACGATGCCCCTGCTCAGCGCCGCGAGCAGGCCCAGCAGTGCCACGCCGAGCGCCACGAACTGGCCGGCCAGCAGCACCGCGCTCGCCGGGATCTCCTGCTCGGTCACCTCACCGGCCGTGCGGGTCACGAACAGCACGATGGCCGCCGTGGTCGCGCCGACGGCGATCCAGCCAGGGACGTCCAGCTCGCGCGCGTTCAGCAGGGCGACCATCGGCAGCGCCAGCACCACGATGGGCGCTACGACGGTGACGGGGGCGAAGGTGAGCGCGAGGATCTGCAGCACGGCGCAGGCGAACAGCACGGCGAACCCACGCGCCCACAGCGGATTGCGCACCAGGTCGCCGAGCTTGCGCAGCGTCAGCTTGCCGCCCTTGGTCTCGGCGCGGACCCCGTCGTGTTGCAGCTGCGCGCCGATCGCGCTGCACGCCGCGCCGAGCACGGCGAAGAAGATCGCGACGGTGATCATGACGTCAGCACCGGCCCGTCGGCGGTGCGCCGGGGCGCGCGGATGGCCGTCCACGACACCACGAGCAGGCGGACCGCGAGCACGAGCAGCATGGCCAGCTCGAGTGTGAACAGGCCGCGCTGGATCAGGCCCGAGACCGCCCGCCAGTCGAGCACACCGGGGAACTCCCACCACGCCAGGAGATCCGGCAACCGGGCGGCGAGGTAGGCCAGCGCGAGCACGACGCCGCCGAGCGCGAGCCCGCGCAGGACGCGCGCCGTGTCCGCCCAGCCGGGCTGCGTGCCGAGGGCCCTTGCCAGCGCGAGCCCCGCCAGCGGCAGCGTGACGAACAGCGAGGCACCCGCGAACTGGTGGATCCAGCCGCTGGCCGTCTCGATGCGCGGGGAGTTGTCGGTGGGGAACACGGCGCAAAGGACCAGCGCGACACACCACGCGCCGAAGCCGACCACGGCGCGCGCACCGAGGCGGACGCGCAGCTGCGCCATGCCGACCAAGATAGTGGCTGTCGCCATGGCGACAGCGAAAAGCGCGGCGTCGAATGTTTCGGCGCCACGCTCCACGAAGACGTAGTAACTGACCGCGCGCGACAGCGGGTCGACCTCGTCGGCGAAGTGAACGTTCAGGTAGGTCATCGCGAGCACCGAACGCGCGAGCGTCAGCAACGCGAACACCGCAAGTGCACAGGCCAGCACGGAGAACGCACCCGCCCAGCGAGCGCGTCTGACGCTCGGACCCCCTGCGTTCAATCCGGACCTCCCCTACCGCGAGGCTCCCTCAGGTCAACGTCGAGATCGTCGCACCTGTTCCCTGAGAACACGCGGAGAGAAAGGCCCCCAAGGCCACCTTTGGTGCGTTGAACCAACGCTGCGGCGCGTCAGCGTCTCCGTTTGGGTGGTGGTGGGAGACGGGCGGGCGAAGCAAAGGTGGCCTTGGGGGCAGGTGGGCGTTAACCCGAGTAGGTGAGATTGGTTCCGTTGGCGGGGTCGAAGAGCTGGATACGGTCCGGGTCGAACCAGACGTCGAGCGGCTGGCCTTCCCGCGCCTCGGAGCTGGCCGAAAGCCGGGTGACGATGGCGGAGCCGGTGCCGGGGACGTCGGTGGCGCCGGCGTCGGCGGCGAGCTCCTCCAGCTCGGCCGTGGTGGCGAGCTCCTCCTCGACGGTGAAGTAGGCGTACTTCTCGGCGCCCATCGACTCCAGCACGTCGACGGTCGCCGTGAACGTCGAGCCGCCCTGGCGGTGCGACTCCTCCATCAGCGCCGCGTCCTCGAAGTGCTCGGGGCGGATGCCGGCCACGACCTCGCGGGGCGCGTCGGCCGCCTCGGCGAGGCGGCGGACGCGGTCGGTCAGCGTGATGGTGCCCAGCGGGGTCTTCAGGCTGCCGTCCTCGAGGGTCGCGGGGACGAAGTTCATCGACGGCGAGCCGATGAACCCGGCCACGAACAGGTTCGCCGGGTGGTCGTAGAGGAACTGCGGCGAGCCGATCTGCTGCACGATCCCGCCGCGGAGCACGACCACCCGGTCGCCGAGGGTCATGGCCTCGGTCTGGTCGTGGGTGACGTACACGGTGGTGGTGCCGAGCTGGCGTTGCAGCTTCGACACCGAGGTGCGCATCTGGCCACGCAGCTTGGCGTCCAGGTTGGACAGTGGTTCGTCCATGAGGAACGCCTTGGGGCTACGCACGATCGCCCGGCCCATCGCCACGCGCTGGCGCTGGCCGCCGGAGAGGTTCGACGGCTTGCGGTCGAGGTGCTGGGTGAGGTCGAGGATCGCTGCCGCCTCCTCGACCTTGGAGCGCACGGTGGCGTCGTCGACCTTCGCCAGCCGCAGTGGGAAGGCCATGTTCTCCCGCACGCTCATGTGCGGGTAGAGGGCGTAGGACTGGAACACCATGGCGATGTCGCGGTCCTTGGGTGCCTTCTCGTTGGCGCGGGCGCCGTCGATGCGCAGCTCGCCGGAGGAGATGTCCTCCAGTCCCGCGATCATGTTGAGTGCGGTGGACTTGCCGCAGCCGGAGGGCCCGACGAGGATCACGAACTCGCCGTCGGCGATCTCGATGTCCATCTCGGACACTGCCAGTGCTCCGTCCGGGTACCGCTTGGTCACCTTGTCGAGCACGATCTCAGCCATTGCGTTACCCCTTAACCGCACCGGAGGTCAGCCCCGCGACGATGCGGCGCTGGAAGAACAACACGAACAGGATGATCGGGATGGTGATCACCACGGCCGCCGCGGAGATCGTCCCGGTCGGGTCCTCGAACTGCGAGGTACCCGTGAAGAACGACAGCGCCGCCGGCACCGTGCGCGACGCCTCGGTCGACGTCAGCGAGATGGCGAACAGGAAGTCGTTCCAGCAGAAGATGAACACCAGGATCGCCGTGGTGAACACGCCAGGCGCGGCCAGCGGGGCGATGACCCTCCGGAACGCCTGTCCCGGGGTGGCACCGTCCATTTTGGCCGCCTTCTCCAGCTCCCACGGGATCTCGCGGAAGAACGCCGACAGCGTGTAGATCGCCAGCGGCAGCGCGAAGGTGATGTAGGGCAGGATCAGACCGGGCCAGGTGTCGAACAGCCCCAGCTCGCGTTCGATGTTGAACAGCGGTGTCACCAGCGAGATCTGCGGGAACATCGCGATCAGCAGCGAGATGCCGACGAGCAGCTTCTTGCCGGGAAAGTCAAGCCTGGCGATGGCGTAGGCCGCCATCATGCCCAGGATCACCGCGATCAGCGTCGCGATGATCGAAATGCCCAGCGAGTTGATCAGCGGCCGGATGAACTCGTTGGTGGCGAAGATGTCGGCGTAGTTCTGGAACGTCCACTCGCGCGGGATGAAGTTGCCGTCCGACAACGTCTCCTTGGACTTGAACGACAGCGAGACGATCCAGAGCACGGGGAACAGCGCGTACACGACGACGATCACGTCGACGAGCGCCCACCTGGCTTTGCGGCCCGTCGTGACCGCACCTCCGATGGCCATCAGCGCCTACCCCCTTGGTCGCTACCCGGTGCCGCCGTCCCGAACACCTTGACGAAGATGAACGCGATGATGGCGACCGTGATGAAGATCAGCACGGCCATCGTCGAGCCGATGCCTAGGTTCAAACCCTTGATGAGATTGTTGTAGGTCTGCATCGACACCGACGACGTGTCGTTGGCGCCGTTGGTGAGCACGAAGATGTTGTCGAAGATGCGGAACGCGTCGAGCGTGCGGAACAGCAGCGCCACGAGGATCGCCGGTTTCATCACCGGCACCATCACCTTCGTGAACCGCTGCCACGCGTTCGCCCCGTCCATCGACGCCGCCTTCAGCAGGTCGTCCGGCACCAGCGCGAGCCCCGCCATCAGCAGCAGAGCCATGAACGGCGTCGTCTTCCACACCTCGGCCAGGATGATCAACCACAGCGACGGCCACTGCTGGGTCAGTGGCGCGCTCTCCCCGGCCAGCGCGTTGGCCAGATATCCCGTCTCCGGGGTCCACGCGTAGAACCACGAGAACGCCGCCACCACCGTGACGATCCCGTACGGGATCAGCGTCACCGTGCGCACCAGCCCCCGGCCGACGAGAGTCCGGTGCATGACCAAGGCCAGCGCCATGCCCAGCACCAGCTCGATCGCCACCGACACCACGGTCAGGAACATCGTGGTGCCGAACGCCGTCCACCAGTACGAATTGCTGAGCACCGCGACGTAGTTCTCGAAACCCACGAACTGCCGCTCGTCCGGGAACCGCAGGTCGTACCGCTGCAACGACAACCAGATCGAGTACCCGATCGGATAGCCCGTCACCGCGATCATCACGATCGCCGCGGGCGCGCACAGCAGCAGCCCCAGCCGCCGCTCCGCGCGCTTGCCCTCGCTCAGCGCCGGTTTTCCCTTGGCAGGCGCGGGTTTCGCCGGTGCCTCGGTGACTGCGTGGCTCATGGGATCACGCCCTTCGAGTCGAGCGCGTCGGTCAGCTGCTCACGCAACTGCTCCGCCGTGCCTTCCGGATCGATGTCCGACGGCGGGGACAGCACCTTCGACATCACCGTCGACAGGTTCTGGTACGCCGGAGTCAACGGCCGCACGGCCGCGTTCTTCAGCGCCTCCAGGATCGTGTCCTTCATCGGATACTCGGTCGCCATGCTCGGGTTGTTCTCCGGGTCGGCAGGCTTCGAGGGGTCGAGCGGGCGCGGGTCGGTGTAGACCGACTCGATCGTCGGCGGAACACCGTCGTTGAGCGCCGAGAACTTCTGGTTCTCCGCGCTCCGCAGGCACAACGCCGCCTCGAACGCCTCGGGCTTGTGCTGCGACGCCGAGCTGACCGCCAGGTCGTAGCCACCGATCGTGGTGCGGCCGTCGCCGTTCGACCCGACGCCGGGGTACGGCGCCCACTTGAAGTGCTCGAGGTCATCCGGCTTCTCCGACGCGTAGGAGGCGTAGACGAACGGCCAGTTCAGCTCGAACGCGCCACGGCCCTCCTGCATCGCAAGGCGAACCTGGTCCTCCTCCATGTTGGTCAGCGACGGGTCGGTCAGCCCGGAGGCGCTGACCTCCTTGAGGATCTCCAGCGCGCGCACCGCGCCCTCGTCCATCACCACCGACTGCCCGTCCTCGGAGAGGATGCGCCCGCCCGCGGACTCGACGATCGAGTTGTAGACCACCACCAGGCCCTCGTACTGGGCCCCGGTGAAGAGGATCTCGTGCGGCTCACCGCGTTCCTGCAACTCGCGGGACATCTGCATCATCTGGTCCCACGTGCGCGGGGGTTCCGGCGTGATGCGGTCGTCGTACCACAGCAGCTGCACGTTGGTGTTCTTCGGCGCCGCGTACAGCCTGCCGTTCCACGTCGCCGTCTCCAGCGGTCCGGGCAGGACGTCTCGCTCGGCCTCCGCCTTGTTGGCGCCCGTCCACTCCTCGACCCAGCCCGCCTCGGCGAACTCCGGCACCCACGTCACGTCGAGACCGAGCACGTCCATCGTGTCGTCTCCGGCGGCCAGCCTGCGCACCATCTGCTCGCGCTGGCCGTCCGCGTCACGCGGGAGCTTGTTGTAGACGATCTCGTACCGACCGTTCGCGTCCTCGTTGCAGTTGTCCACCACCGTCTGGAAGTTGTCCTCGGGCGCGTAGTAGACGTTGATCTTCATCCCGCCCTCGGTCCCGCAGGCGGTGAGCAGGCCCGCGCCCACCACCGTCGCTCCGAGTAGACCCGCGGCCCTGGCGGGCGGTCGGCCTCGCCTTGACCACGTCGGGGGCTTCGCCATCTGGTCTCCCTCCCATGTCACGCAGACAGGGCGGGAAACCCGTTCGCACCCCGTCGTGCGTGAGAACCAACCTCACGGCAACCATCCGTGTGCCGCTGACCGGTGCCGAAAACCTATGCCCGCCGATCAGAGCACGCAAGCACTCACCGTAACGATTCAGTGCCGGACCTGCTCCGTCGGTGGCACCCTGCGGCCACGAAACGTCAGCCGGACCTGCCCATCGCGAGCTTCGCGAGCAGATCGCGGCCCTTCTCGGCGTTGCGCGGCTGGCACAGGACGTCGTACCGGCCCGCGACCAGCTGGCTCGCCGAGGAGAAGTCGCGCCGCCCTCGGGACGACGCGTAGCTGAGCGCGGCGAACACCACGCCGAACAGCACACCGGCGATCAGGCCGACCAGGACCGGCGCGTACGACATGCCCTGCGAGCTGTTGAACATGCCGAGCAGCAGGCCGACGAAGAGACCGAACCAGGCGCCGGACAGTGCGCCGGTGCCCAGCACGCGGCCCCAGGAGAGTCTGCCGATCACGCGCTCGACGAGCATGAGGTCGACGCCGACGATGGTCACGTCCTGGACGGTGAAGTCGTTGTCGGCGAGGTAGTCGACGGCTCGCTGCGCCTCCTCGTACGTGCCGTACGAGCCGATCGGCCAGCCGGTGGGTGGTGTCGGAAGGCGGGGCAGACCGGGCGCCTGCCGCCCCGATGAGAGTGGACCGGTCACGATCATCACCTGTGCCTCGATTAGTCCGCGCTGTGGGCCCTCACCAGCGCTCCGCCCATGGTCTCATCCTGCCAATACGGATGAAACCACGCGAACACGGCGACCGGTGAAGATCCACCGGCTAGCCCGTTCAGGTGATCAGTCGGCGCTGGAGGCCTTCGCGTGCATGGTGGCGAGCGCCCGGTAGGCCTCCGCGTTGTGAACGGTGCTCTCGCGCTCCTCGGCCGTCAGCTCCCGGCGGACCTTGCCCGGCACGCCCGCCACCAGCGAACCCGGCGGAATCTGAGTGCCCTCCAGCACCACGGCACCCGCCGCGATGAGCGAGCCACGGCCGACGACCGCGCCGTTGAGCACCACCGCCCCCATTCCGACGAGCGCGTCGTCCTCGATCGTGCAGCCGTGCAGCACTGCGCGGTGGCCGACGCTCACGCCCTCACCGATGGTCACGGGGAAACCGGGGTCGGCGTGCACCACCGAGCCGTCCTGGATGTTGCTGCCGGCGCCCACCGTTATCGAGTCCAGGTCGGCGCGCAGCACCGACGTGTACCAGACGCTGGCCTCGGCGTGCAGCGTCACCTGGCCGCAGAGGCGGGCGTCCGGCGCGACCCACGCCGTGTCGTGCACCTGCGGGCGATGACCGTTGATCTCCACGTTCGGTTCCTTCCGTTGCGAGAGCGACGACGACAGGATCGCCACCGTCCAGGACAGTAGCGGTGCGCCGACCACGACGAGCCCCTGTAGCCCGCAGCTGCCGGTGGAGAGGCCGCCTGTCGGGCACCTGGCACGGACCCTGACCGCAGTGCAGGGCCCAGACGACCGCAGTGAAGGCCACCTTCACTGCGTTGAACGCAGGCATGGTGGCCTTCACT
>NZ_QEQT01000108.1:0-3081 GCF_003311655.1 Prauserella sp. PE36
CCGAGCACGTAGGAGCCGTGCCGCATCAACGCCTTCCCGACCGTCTTGGTGTGCTCGTGCGTGGCGACGGTCTTCACCACCCGGCCGACCACCACGGCGTCGTGGGCGTAGCCCTTGTAGCGGGCGATGGCCTGAGCCTTCTGCGAGGTGCGGCGCCGGTATTCCTCCTCGGAGATCAGCTCGCCTTCCACGACCCCCGCGTCGGCCGTGACCGGCGCGGTCTGGGCCTCCGGCCGGGTGGGGAGGTAGTGCACGCGGGCCAGTTCCTCGCTCGACTCGGCGGGCTGTCCGGTGTTGTCGGTGGTGGTCACTTTCGGCCTCCCCGGTGTTCGTCACGGAGCTGGCGCGCCCGGCGGGGCGAGCAGCGCAGGGTCTTGCGGATGGACTCGGCCGAGCTGGGGTCGACCGCGTGCGGGTTGGCCTCGATCGCCGCGCGCAGTTCGGCGCGCAGTTGCTCGATCGACCGGCCCACCCGGCCGCCGATCCGGGCTCGATCGGGGCTCGATTTTGGCTGGTCAGCGTCCCGATCGAGGGTGTCTACCGAGGAACCGCGGAACAGGGGCGACTCGTCCGCGCCCGCGTCCCGATCCGCGGTGCCGGCAGGCTGCTCGCCCGCGAGGAGATCGGCCAGGGCGGTGTCCCAGTCGGCCACCTCGGCCGGGTCCTGATCGACCGGCAGACCGGGCACGATCGCGGCCTCCAGGCGGCGCCCCCGGCGCCCGGTGAGCACGTAGCGGCCGGGGGTGTAGACCAGGCGGGCGGTGCCGTCGGCGTTGATCTCGGCCACCGCGTGCCGCACTGCCGCCCGGCGGACCTTGGCGACCTTGCGGGCCTCCCGGCGGGCGATCCGGGCGGCGGCCCGCTCGGCCGCCGGGCGCGGTGGGGTGGCCAGGGTGAGTTGGTGGGCCACGATCCCGGACACCGCCACGATCGCCATCACCACCCCGGCCGACCAACCCTTGTCCAGGCCGTGCAGGAAGTTCAGCCCGGCCGACAGCGCGGCGAACACCCACACCCCGGCCTGCAACATGCCCACCGGCCGGGCCGGGTCGGTGCGCCGGGCGATCAGCACCGCCACCGCGAACGCCAGCATCAACAGCTCACTGATGCCGGGCAGCAGCCACCCGAGCGCGGAGCCGTACACCGTCGCGCCGTAGGCGGCCATCGACGGCCCGGCCATCAGGAAGGCGATGAGCACGGCCGGGTAGATCAGCAGGTCCACCGTGTGCGCGGCCGCCCAGTTCCGCAGCGCGGCCCGCTTGGCGTCCCGCCGTGCCTGCCGCTCGGCGCGCTCGGCCTGCCGCTGCTGCGTGCGGGCCTGCTCGTCGCGGCGGGACTGCTCGGCCAGTGACTCCCGTTCCCGAATCCGCCGCTCGCTCGCCGCGTCAGCGTCCAGGCGGGCCTGCTCGGCCGCTGCCGCGCGGTCGGCGCGGCGCTGCTCCGCCCAGCTCATGCGCTCACCCCCTTGTCTCGCTGGCCCTCACGGGTGTCCTCAGCGCCCGCGTGGCTCTCCGTGGTCTCCTCGTCGTCGGTGGTGTCCTGGTCGGCGGGTGCGGGCGGCAAAGCGCGCTGCTCGCGGATCTCCTGCTGCTCGCGGCGGAACCGGACCTCCTTGACGGCCCACCCGGCCGCGACGGCGACGGAGGCCAGTCCGAACCAGCCGTTCACCGTCGCGGCGAGCACGGCCGGACCGGTGACCCCGGCCAGCTCCCCGCAGTGCCACACGACCCACTCAGCCGCAACCTCGGTGCGGGTGCGGGGCTCGCCGGTGTGGACGTTGGTGTCACGCGAAGGCATGACGCTCCCCCTTCCGGAAATCGGTGGTGTGGTGGAAAAAGTCGTTCACCGGCCGCGCCGGTGGCCTGCTCGCCTGCCGCGCGGCGTAACCGTCGATGCGGCGCAACACGCCCTCCAGCACCCGCACCAACAGCACGAACGGAATCCGCAGCAGGTGCAGCATCAAAAACAGCAGCAGCGCGCCCACGAACCGCAGCAGCGCGAGCGTCCCGAAACGCTCCAGCACGTCGAAAATGGACATCACCACTCACCACCCGCTGGCCCCGACTGCGGGGACGCATAGAGGAACCGGAACAGGGCCTGCCGTAGCTCAACCAGGTCACGGCCGGTGGCCTGGTCCATCGGATAGCCATGCGCGATCAGCACGTCGCGCACATCAACCAGCAGGCCGAACGTGAACCGCGAGTCGTTACCGGATTCAGGCCGTGGCAACGGAAAAACGTGCTCACCCATCACGCGGCCACCTCCCAGGTGCCGGACTCGCACTGCCAGCACACCCCGGTGGAGGTGGGCACGTAGTAGCCCACGTCCTGGCGGCACTCGGCGCAGATGCGGCGGGCGCGCAGGGCGCCCTGCACCTTGGCCCGGCGCTGTGCGGTGGTGCCGCGCACCGGGGCGGCCCGCTCCACCGAGAACAACTCCGTGGTCTCCTCCCGCCGATACGGGCGGTGGTGACGGAACACCAGCAGCGCCACCGGGTCCTGCCCGTTGCGCCGCAACCCCACCTCCCGGAGCTGCGAGACGGTCAGCAGCGTCGAGGGGGCCTCGCCCCACCCGAACACCGGCAGCCCATCCCGCCAGCCTCGGCACAGCGCCACGTGATGCGTGCGGCCGTCGAACACCGTCACCGGCCGCTGCCTGCGGTTGCGCGGGTTCACCGGTCCTCACCCGCCCCGGCGCAAACCTCGGCCAGCTCCGCGCGCAGCGGGGCCGTGGCCTGATCGATCAGCGCGTTCAGCTCCAGTGGCGTGTAGATCACCGCGTCGGACGCGGCCATCGCGGCGTCCAGCTCGGCCACCACGACGCTCAGCCACTCCGGGTGCCGGTCGCCGCGCAGATGGCCATACACGGCCGCCGCGAGGAAGGCGTACGCGCGGGCCGGGTCGCTGCCGTAGCGGCGGATGCTCTCCCGCAACCCTTCGGTGTAGCGGGTGGTGGTGCCTACCATGAGGTGTCCCTTCGAGTCGTGTGCTGGCTGGTTGGGGGCACCCGGTCCGGCGACGTTCTTGGCGGAAGGCGCCGGGCCGGGCTCCTGAACAGAAATCCGTGTGGTCATAGCCGCAC
>NZ_QEQT01000109.1:0-79512 GCF_003311655.1 Prauserella sp. PE36
CTGTTGGGTCCTGAGGCAGCACGGTGGTGTTGCTTTTGGTGTGGTGTTTGAGAATTGTAGAGTGAGTGCGAGCATCTTTGTGGTCAAGTTGTGTAGGGCACATGGTGGATGTCTGGGCACTAGGGGCCGATGAAGGACGTGGGAGGCTGCGATAAGCCTCGGGGAGCTGTCAACCGAGCTGTGATCCGAGGGTGTCCGAATGGGGTAACCCGGCACCTGTTATGAGGTGTCACCCGCACCTGAATGTATAGGGTGTGTGGAGGGAACGCGGGGAAGTGAAACATCTCAGTACCCGTAGGAAGAGAAAACAAGTGTGATTCCGTGAGTAGTGGCGAGCGAAAGCGGAGGAGGCTAAACCGTGCGCATGTCAAGCTGTCAGGTGTTGTGTGTGCGGGGTTGTGGGACCTGTTTGCCAGGGGCTGACACTCCTGGGGATGCGTTGTGTGGTTAGCGGAACGCTTTGGGATGAGCGGCCGGAGTGGGTGAGAGTCCCGTACGTGAAAACTGCATGGGCGTGTCTGGAATGGTGTTCCCGAGTAGCAGCGAGCTCGTGGAATTTGCTGTGAATCTGCCGGGACCACCCGGTAAGCCTAAATACTTCCTGGTGACCGATAGCGGACGAGTACCGTGAGGGAAAGATGAAAAGTACCCCGGGAGGGGAGTGAAAGAGTACCTGAAACCGTGTGCCTGCAAGCCGTCAGAGCAATGCTGGTCGTTGTGATGGCGTGCCTTTTGAAGAATGAGCCTGCGAGTTCGTGCTGCGTGGCGAGGTTAACCCGTGTGGGGTAGCCGTAGCGAAAGCGAGTCTGAAGAGGGCGTGTGAGTTGCGTGGTCGAGACCCGAAGCGGAGTGATCTACCCATGGCCAGGCTGAAGCGCCGGTAAGACGGTGTGGAGGGCCGAACCCACCAGGGTTGAAAACCTGGGGGATGAGTTGTGGGTAGGGGTGAAAGGCCAATCAAACTCCGTGATAGCTGGTTCTCCCCGAAATGCATTTAGGTGCAGCGTCGTATGTTTCACACCTGGGGTAGAGCTACTGGGTGGCCTAGGGGCCTTACCGGGTTACCGAAGTCAACCAAACTCCGAATACGGGTGTGTGAGAGTGCGGCAGTGAGACGGCGGGGGATAAGCTTCGTCGTCGAGAGGGAAACAGCCCAGAACGCCAGCTAAGGCCCCTAAGTGTGTGCTCAGTGGGAAAGGATGTGGAGTCGCTGAGACAACCAGGAGGTTGGCTTAGAAGCAGCCATCCTTGAAAGAGTGCGTAATAGCTCACTGGTCAAGTGGTTCTGCGCCGACAATGTAGCGGGGCTTAAGCACACCGCCGAAGCTGTGTCACTCACACATTGATCGGTGTTCCTCTTTGGGAGGGGCATCTAGTCGTGTGGGTGGGTAGGGGAGCGTCCTGCATCCAGAGAAGCGGCCGCGTGAGCGAGTTGTGGAGGGTGTGGGAGTGAGAATGCAGGCATGAGTAGCGAATGCAGAGTGAGAATCTCTGCCGCCGGATGACCAAGGGTTCCTGGGCCAGGTTGTTCCGCCCAGGGTAAGTCGGGACCTAAGGCGAGGCCGACAGGCGTAGTCGATGGACAACGGGTTGATATTCCCGTACCCGCGTGTGTGCGTCCCTGGCGAGGCAGGGGATACTAACCACCCGAGCCGCATTGCCGCTCTTCGGAGTGGTGGTGTTGGTGAGCGTGGGGCCTGATCCTGTAGTAGTCAAGCGATGGGGTGACGCAGGAAGGTAGCCCCGCCAGTCAGTGGTGATACTGGTGTAAGCGTGTGGCCCGCAGGATAGGGAAATCCGTTCTGCTGTCTTGGATGACGAGGGTGAGGCGTGATGCGTAGCCGTTTGTGGTGAAGTAGGGTGATCCTCTGCTGCCGAGAAAAGCCTCTAGCGAGTGCATGTGTGGCCCGTACCCCAAACCGACACAGGTGGTCAGGTAGAGAATACTAAGGCGATCGGGTGAACTGTGGTTAAGGAACTCGGCAAATTGCCCCCGTAACTTCGGGAGAAGGGGGGCCAAGCCTGCTGAAGCCTTGTTCGGGCTAGGTGGGAGTGGCCGCAGAGACCAGCGGAAAGCGACTGTTTACTAAAAACACAGGTCCATGCGAAGACGCAAGTCGATGTATATGGACTGACGCCTGCCCGGTGCTGGAACGTTAAGAGGACCGGTTAACCCCTTTTGTGGGGTGAAGCTGAGAATTTAAGCGCCAGTAAACGGCGGTGGTAACTATAACCATCCTAAGGTAGCGAAATTCCTTGTCGGGTAAGTTCCGACCTGCACGAATGGCGTAACGACTTTCCGGCTGTCTCAACCACAGGCCCGGCGAAATTGCACTACGAGTAAAGATGCTCGTTTCGCGCGGCAGGACGGAAAGACCCCGGGACCTTTACTATAGCTTGGTATTGGTTTTCGGTTCGGCTTGTGTAGGATAGGTGGGAGACTGTGAAGCTGACACGCTAGTGTTGGTGGAGTCGTTGTTGAAATACCACTCTGGTCGTGCTGGGAATCTAACTTCGGACCGTGATCCGGTTCAGGGACAGTGCCTGGTGGGTAGTTTAACTGGGGCGGTTGCCTCCTAAAGGGTAACGGAGGCGCCCAAAGGTTCCCTCAGCCTGGTTGGCAATCAGGTGTTGAGTGTAAGTGCACAAGGGAGCTTGACTGTGAGACTGACGGGTCGAGCAGGTGCGAAAGCAGGGACTAGTGATCCGGCACCTCCTGGTGGAAGGGGTGTCGCTCAACGGATAAAAGGTACCCCGGGGATAACAGGCTGATCTTGCCCAAGAGTCCATATCGACGGCATGGTTTGGCACCTCGATGTCGGCTCGTCGCATCCTGGGGCCGGAGTAGGTCCCAAGGGTTGGGCTGTTCGCCCATTAAAGCGGCACGCGAGCTGGGTTTAGAACGTCGTGAGACAGTTCGGTCCCTATCCGCCGCGCGCGTAGGAGACTTGCGGAAGGCTGTCCCTAGTACGAGAGGACCGGGACGGACGAACCTCTGGTATGCCAGTTGTCACGCCAGTGGCATGGCTGGTTGGCTACGTTCGGAAGGGATAACCGCTGAAGGCATCTAAGCGGGAAGCCTGTTCCTAGATGAGGTCTCCCACCCCTTGTGGGTTAAGGCTCCCAGTAGACCACTGGGTTGATAGGCCAGACATGGACGCACGGTAACGTGTTTTTGAGTGGACTGGTACTAATCGGCCGAGGACTTGCCCACAAAGCTGCTACGCACTCACTCTACGATTCTGAAACACCACACGCCCTGATAAGTGAAGAGAGTGTGGTTGTTTCACCAGTGTTTCGGTGGTTATAGCGGTGGGGTCACGCCCGGTCCCATTCCGAACCCGGAAGCTAAGCCCACCAGCGCCGATGGTACTGCACCCGTGGGGGTGTGGGAGAGTAGGACACCGCCGAACTCAACTTAATAGAAGAAACCCCAGAGCAGGTTGGTCGAGGATTCCCTCCCACCTCCTCTGGGGTTTCTTTTTATTTGCTGGACTTCTGACGAAGCTCGCTGACAAGGTGACCGGGTGGATGCCACCGTCACCGTGCACACCGATACTCGGGAATTCGCCGAGTTGGCGCGACCGTTCTACGCCGCTGACCCGGTGCGACACACCGCAGCCCTCACCGCTCTGCGTAGCGTGGAGTCCGCTGGAAAGGCAGGAGCCCTGGCCACGGTCACGGCGGCCGATCGGGTTGTGGGTGCGTTCGTCTGGGATCCGCCGTTCCCGGCCACCGTCAGCGGAGTTCCGGCGACCGCCGCCCGGCAGACCGCGGAGGCGGTCGCGTCAGCAGGCGCAACGCTCCGAAGCGTTCGTGGGCCCCGGCTCGAGGTCGAGTCCTTCGCCGAGGCGTGGTGTTCGGTCACTGACGTGACCGCCGAGGAGTCATCGAGCCAGTGGCTCTACGAACTGGGGGACGTGCTCACGTCGCCACAGCGGGTCGACGGGCAGTTCCGGCCGGCGACTGTCGACGATGCCGAACGCATCGCCGAGTGGCGGCAGGCCTTCGCGCAAGAGGCAGGAATGCGACTTCGGCGCCCCGAGGCCTCCGCGGCCGTCGCCGAGCTCATCGCCGAAGGAACCACGTGCGGCCTGTGGTGGGTTGCGGGTGAGCCCGTGGCCATGGCGACCGCGCGGGAACCGGAATGCGGCATGTCGCGGATCAGCTACGTCTACACCCCGCCGGAGCTTCGAGGACGCGGCTATGCGTCCGCGGTCACCGCTGCCGTATCACAGCTCGTCCGTGCTGGCGGGGTTCGCCACATCGTGCTCTTCGCGGACCGTGCGAATCCGATCTCGAATCGGATCTACCAGCGGATGGGCTTCGAGAAGAAGGAAGAGCACCCGGAGTTCGTCTTCACGACGACCGCCGCCCCGTAGGCTGGAAACGTGAGCACACCACGACTGCTGGTAATCCAGCCTGACGTCACGGATCCGGCTGGTCCACTCGGCGAGTGGCTGAGCGAAGCCGGCGCCGAGCTGGACGTGCGACTGCCGCCACGGGACTCGTTGCCTTCGAACCTTGGCGCTTATGACGGCCTGGTGTGTCTCGGCGGCGGGATGAGCGCCGAGGAGGACGCGAAGCATCCGTGGCTGGCGGAGGTTCGCGGTCTGCTCGCCACGGCTGCGGGCACCGGTGTGCCCACGCTCGGGGTGTGCCTGGGCGCGCAGCTTCTCGCGGTCGCGACGGGCGGCAAGGTCGTCCGGGGCGCGGACGGTCCGGAAGTAGGACCGGCGCTGGTGGCGAAGAAGGACGCGGCATGGGTGGATCCGCTGTTCGCGGACCTGCCGTTGATGCAGGACGTGTGGCAGTTTCACACCGACGTGATCGAGCGGCTGCCGCCGGGTGCGGAGCTGCTGGCCTCGGCGCCGCGCTATGCGCACCAGGCGTACCGGCTGAACAGCTGTGCGTACGGTGTGCAGTTCCACATCGAGACGACGTCGGCCGTCGTCCGTCAGTGGGCGACTGACGCTCCGGACGTAGCCGCGACCGCCCGCGAGGGCACCTTCGACGACGAGGCGCTGACCGAGGTTCACGCCGACGTCGCGGAGACCTGGCGCCCCTTCGCGCATCGGTTCGTCCGCCTGGCGGCAGGCGATCTTCAACCGGCCGCCGACAAGCGCCGCACCCTCCCCCTCGCCTGACCCTGAAACATGGGGAGCAAGGGAGCTTTGCTCCCGCCAGACGAGAGCAAAGCTCCCTTGCTCCCGCTTGGTGGCTGTCGCGAGGTGTCCGTTCGCTGATACGGCTACGGTGAGGATCGATGGTAGAGAGCGTTCGGCCGCGCGCGTCCGCGGCGAGGTTCGGCTTCACCGACGACCGAGCCGAGGATCACCTTCGCGCTGCTGGCTGGTGGAACGACGCGGGACCGGCCGAGGGAGTGCAGCAGGTACTCGCCGCGTTCTCCCGCGCCCCCGATCCCGATCTCGCACTGCGTGCGGTCGACCGACTCCGCGAAGCCGACGAGGAGCGTTGGCCTGAGCTCTCCAATGCCATCCGCGACGACGCGACGCTGCGCGGGCGCCTACTGGCCGTGCTGGGCACGTCGACGGCCGTTGCCGACTTCCTCGTCGGCTCGCCCGGAGAGTGGCGACGCCTCACCGCCACGGCCTGCACCCCGGTCGCCGACTACAGCGACGAACTGCTCGCGGCCGTCCAGCCCACCGAACAGGTGCTCACGGGCCGGGAGGCGGAGCAGGCGCTACGCAAGGCCTACCGTGCCCTGCTCATGGAGATCGCCGCCGTCGACGTTGGTCATCTCGTTGAAACCGGACTCGACCAGCCCTCCTTCGCCGAGATCACGAACGCGCTCACCGAGCTCGCCGACGCGTCCCTGCGAGCGGGCCTCGTTGTCGCCGGGCAGGAGGTCGCGTCTTCGGACGAAGCGGTACTGGCAGTCATCGCGATGGGCAAATGCGGCGGCCGTGAACTCAACTACGTCAGCGACGTCGACGTCGTGTTCGTCGGCGAGGGCGACCTGCAGGTCGCGACTCGCCTGGCCACCACGATGATGCGCGTCGTCGGCCATGCTTGTTTCGAGGTCGACGCCGCTCTGCGTCCCGAGGGCAAGGCAGGTGCGCTCGTGCGAACCCTCGAGGGGCACGAGGCCTACTACAGGAAGTGGGCACGCACCTGGGAGTTCCAGGCTCTGCTCAAGGCACGCCCTGCCGCCGGTGATGCCGAGCTCGGCCGTCGCTACGCCGAGTTGATCGCGCCGATGGTGTGGTCGGCGGCGGAGCGGGAGAACTTCGTCACGGACGTTCAGCAGATGCGCCGCCGGGTCGAGCGGCATGTGCCCTCCGAGATCGCCGATCGGGAACTGAAACTCGGCATCGGAGGACTGCGCGACGTCGAGTTCGCCGTCCAGCTGCTACAACTGGTGCACGGGCGGGCGGACGCGGAACTACGGTCGGCCTCCACGATGGAGGCGCTGGAAGCGCTCGGCAGGGGAGGGTATGTCGGGCGCGCCGACGCCGCCGAGCTGCGGGCCTCCTATGAGTTCCTGCGCACGATGGAGCACCGGCTGCAGCTGCGGGCCCTCCGTCGTACCCACCTCTTCCCTGAGTACGAGGACACCGCACAGCTGCGCTGGCTGGCGCGGGCGAGCGGTGTCGCGCCGAGGCGGGACAGGTCGGAGAGCGACATCCTCGTCGCCGAGTTCCGCAGGCACGCGCAGCGAATCCGCAGGCTGCACGAGAAGCTGTTCTACCGGCCGCTGCTGGACGCCGTCGCCCGCGTCCCCACCGCGGCGCTGCGACTGACGACCTCCCAGGCCGAGAGCCGTCTGGCCGCGCTCGGCTATGCCGCACCCGACGGCGCGCTGAGGCACATCCAGGCGTTGACGTCCGGCGTCTCGCGTCGTGCCGCGATCCAGCAGACCCTGCTGCCGGTGCTGCTCGACCTGCTCGCCGACACCACCGACCCCGACGGTGGTCTGCTCGCCTACCGCCGTGTCTCCGAGGCGCTCGCCGACACGCCGTGGTACCTCCGTGTCCTGCGGGACGAGGCCGCCGTGGTCGAGCACCTGGCGTTCCTGCTGGGGACCTCCCGGCTCGTGCCGGACCTGCTCGTGCGCGCGCCCGAGATCCTGCAGCTGCTGGGCGAGACCGAGCGACTGGCCGGCCGTTCACCGCTAGAGGTGGCGGGTTCCCTGCGTGCCGCGGCACGCAGGCAGCCCGGTCTCAAGGCGTCCGTCGCCGCTGCCAGGTCGCTACGTCGACACGAACTCCTGCGTGTGGCCTGTGCGGACCTGCTCGGTCTGCTCGACGTACCCGCTGTCTGCGCGGCGCTGTCCTCGGTGTGGGGAGCGGTGCTGCAGAGCGCGCTGGCCGCGGCGATCCGTCAACGGTCCGCCGAGGTGGGCAGCGAGCCGGCGAAGATCGCTGTGGTCGGGATGGGGCGGCTGGGCGGCCAGGAACTCGGGTACGGATCGGACGCCGACGTGCTCTTCGTCTGCGACAAGAACGACGGGGCGAGCGACGCGGAGGCTCTGAAGTTCGCCACCTCAGTGGCCGAGACGGTCCGGGAGGTGCTCGGTGCGCCAACGCAAGACCCGGCGCTGGAGGTGGACGCCAACCTGCGCCCGGAGGGCCGCAGTGGCCCGCTCGTGCGCACGCTCGACTCGTATCGCGCCTACTACGTGAGGTGGGGCGAGGTGTGGGAGGCACAGGCGCTGCTGCGGGCTCGGTTCGTCGCCGGCGACGAGGGCCTCGGCGAGCGGTTCATCGCGGACATCGACCCGGTGCGTTACCCGGCAGGCGGGCTCGACGCCACGAAAGTGCGCGAGGTGCGCAGGATCAAGGCGCGAGTGGACACAGAACGGATGCCCAGGGGCGCCGACCCGACCACTCACGCCAAGCTCGGCCGGGGTGGGCTGGCGGACGTCGAGTGGACGGTCCAGTTGATGCAGCTGCGGCACGCCCACGAAGTGGACACCCTGCGCACCCCGTCGACACCGGCCGCGTTGCAAGCGCTGGCCGACGCCGGGCTGGCCGACGCCGAGGACGTCGGCTCGTTGCTCGACTCATGGCTGCTGGCGACACGTGCCCGCAACGTGGCGATGCTGGTCCGGGGCAAGGCTGTCGACCAACTGCCGACGTCGGGCCGGGAACTCGCGGCCGTGGCGAGGGTGTTCGGCTACGCGGCCGACGACGACCCCGGCGAGTTCCTCGACGCGTACCGACGGACGACCCGCCGCGCCCACGCCGTTGTCGAGCGCCTCTTCTACGAAAGCTGACGCCTTCGCGGCGCGAACGGAGCCCTCACCACCTCGCCCAGCAGCGAGCAAGGGAGCTTTGCTCCCGCCAGACGAGAGCAAAGCTCCCTTGCTCACCTTGGTGGGACGTCGCATGGCCGGGAAACCTATGGTGAGGCTGTGACTGAGCGCGAACCCTTCCGGGTCCAGATCAAGGTGCGGCAGTACGAACTCGACAGCCTGGGCCACGTCAACCACGCCGTCTACCACCAGTACGCCGAGGTCGCCCGAACCTCACTCGCCGAGGCCGCCGGAGCGGCCAACGGGGGACTGGACGCGGCGCGGCTGGCCACCGTCATGCTGGAATCCCACATCAGCTTCCGCCGCGAGCTGCGGTACGGCGAGGTCGTCGACGTGACCTGTGAGGCCAAGTTCGGCGAAGGCAAGACCTTCCGGATGGATTCCAACATCTACAAGGCCGACGGCACACTGTCGGCCGAGATCACGTGCACCCTCGGCCTCATGGACCTCGACCGGCGCAAGCTCGTGGCCGAGCCGCGCAAGCGCTTCGCAGAGGCGGGCGTCGACCTGAACATCTTCGGCGGCTGAAATCTGCGCACAAAGAAACGCCGACGGCGAGGGTGTTTCCACTCCCCGCCGCCGGCGTGGCTTCGTATCGCTACCGCAAGATCACACGTCGTAGTAGAGCGCGAACTCGTACGGGTGCGGGCGCAGGCGCAGCGGGTCGATCTCGTGCTCCCGCTTGAAGCTGATCCACGTGTCGATCACGTCGGAGGTGAACACGCCACCCTCGAGCAGGAAGTCGTGGTCGGCTTCCAAGGTGTCGAGCACGGTGCCCAGGTCGCCCGGCACCAGCTTGACGTTCTTGGCCTCCTCGGGCGGCAGTTCGTAGAGGTCCTTGTCGATCGGCTCCGCCGGCTCGATCTTGTTCTTGATGCCGTCGAGGCCCGCCATCATCATCGCCGCGAACGCCAGGTACGGGTTACCCGACGAGTCGGGGCAACGGAACTCGATGCGCTTGGCCTTCGCGTTGTTCCCGGTGATCGGGATACGCACGCAGGCGGAGCGGTTGCGCTGCGAGTACACCAGGCTGACCGGAGCCTCGAAGCCGGGCACGAGCCGGTGGTACGAGTTCACGGTCGGGTTGGTGAAAGCCAGCAGGCTCGGGGCGTGAGCCAGTATGCCGCCGATGTAGTGGCGCGCCGTGTCGGACAGGCCCGCGTAACCGGACTCGTCGTAGAACAGCGGCTCGCCGTCCTTCCACAGCGACTGGTGGCAGTGCATGCCCGAGCCGTTGTCGCCGAACAGCGGCTTCGGCATGAACGTGGCCGTCTTGCCCTGGGCGAAGGCGGTGTTCTTCACGATGTACTTGAACAGCTGCAGGTCGTCCGCAGCGTGCAGCAGTGTGTTGAACTTGTAGTTGATCTCCGCCTGGCCGGCGGTGCCGACCTCGTGGTGGGCGCGCTCGATCTCGAAACCCGAGGCGACCAGGTTGGCGACGATGTCGTCGCGCAGGTCGGCGAAGTGGTCGACCGGCGGCACGGGGAAGTAGCCACCCTTGAACCTGGTCTTGTAGCCCTTGTTGCCGCCCTCTTCCTCGCGGCCCGTGTTCCACCAGCCCTCGACCGAGTCGATCTCGTGGAAGCTGCCGTTCTCGGACGAGTCGAAGCGCACCGAGTCGAACGTGTAGAACTCGGCCTCGGGACCGAAGAACACCGTGTCGGCGATGCCGGACTCGGCGACGTACTGCTCGGCCTTACGCGCGATGTTACGAGGGTCGCGGCTGTAGGCCTCGCGCGTGAACGGGTCGTGCACGAAGAAGTTCAGCGACAGGGTCTTGTGCTTCCGGAACGGGTCGATACGCGCGGTAGCGGCGTCCGGCAGCAGCAGCATGTCCGACTCGTGAATCGACTGGAAGCCGCGCACCGAGGAGCCGTCGAAGGCGAGACCCTCTTCGAACGCTTCCGCGTCGAAAGCCTTGGCCGGGACGGTGAAGTGCTGCATGATGCCCGGCAGGTCACAGAACCTCACGTCGACAAATTGCACGTCCTCGTCGGCGATCAGACGCAGGACATCGTCTGGAGTAGTGGACACCCTCGGTGACTCCTTCATGTTCGGGCTCGTGCGGCAGTACTCACTTCGGCTCACGCTAGAAGCGCGGTGTTGCCCGACCGTCACCCGAATGTTTCGCCGGTGTTAACGGGTGGGCGGATATCGCATGTATCGGATAGGAGACCAGGCGCCATGTCGGTGACGCCAGCGACATACCCTGGTCAGGTGGCTAGATGGACCGGAGAGTGGCTTACGTCGCTTGCCGCAGCTGGTGAGACTGCCGACCGAGAACCCCCACGGTGGCCGGGTGAGGGCCTGGGCCTGCCCGAGGACGGTCCCGGAGCGGCCGCGGGGAGTGGGCGCCGCTTTCTCGCGCTCGTGGTCGACCTGATCGTGGCGTCGCTCCTCACCGCTATTTTCGTCCGTCCCGACTACTCGAATGTGGCCGTGATGCAGGAGTACAACCTGTGGTCACTCGCAGTCTGGGCCGCGATCACGATGGTGCCCGCCGCGTTCTTCGGTTTCACCCCAGGTATGGCCGCATGCGGCATCCGGGTCGGGAGGCTCGACGGAGCCGGCATACCCGGACTGTGGCGAGCGGTCGTCCGCGGTGCGTTGACCTTCCTCATCCTGCCGGCGGCCGTACGGAACGCCGACAACCGCGGCTGGCACGACCGGCTGACCGGCACGGTTGTGGTCCGGCTGCGCTGACCGAGGTCAGGCCGCGGCGCGACTCAGCCTTGTCCGCACATCGGGCGGCGGCCTGTTGACGGCTCGCACGTAGCCGGCGCGCAGGTCGGCGACCACGGCCGCCGGATTCTTGCGCAGCTGTACGGGTGGAGTGTGCACGACGACCACGCCCGCCGCCGCCAGCCTGGTGCGTTCCCGGGCCGCCCTGCCGTAGCCGGTGGGATCGAGACGGAAGTCTGGCGCATCGACCGCCCAGGCGAGGCCGATGTCCGGCCAGTAGGCGTCCGTGACGCCGAGCAACGCGCCGGAGCCATCGCGGATCTCGACGTTCCACTGAGGCTCTGGCAGCTTGCTCTGCTCTCCGACCTGCGAGGCCCATGCGCGTGCGGCCTCGCGGACGCCGCGATCCATCTCCTCGATCACGACGCGAGGCAGTGCGGAGCCGATGGTCGTGCCCTGCTCGAGTTCGTGCCGTAGCTCCCGGGGATGGCAGAGCTGCCGCTGGACGGCGTCGGTGATCATCGCGCGCACGTCGCTCAGCTTGTCCATCCGGTGCGCCGCGTCGATCAGCGCGCGGGCGAGGGGAGCAACCGGCAGGCCGTTGATCATGATCGCCTCGGGAAGGTGGATCGTGCGTTCCACGACGGCGAAGTCACGCGTGGCGACGCGGCGCTCGTGCGGAATGAGCACGTGTACCCGCGACTCCGAGGGCAGTCGGCGGATGCCGTGGATGCGGGCGGCTTCGACGCCGGTGATCATCGCGCCGGCGCCTGCGTGCACGAGTGCGGCCCGATCGAGCTGATGGCGAGTGGGTGTGCCGTTGGTGAGCATGACGACGCCCGGGATGAGCCTGCGCCATGGTCCATTTGCGCGACAACGCCGGGAGATGGCGGAGTGAGACATACCGAGGGCAACCAGGGCCGCCCGCGGGGCGACGTCTCCGGGAAAGCGTTGCCGCAGGTCATCGGGCTCGAACACGCGTCTTCGTACCACGCGCCCATGATGCCGACGGCCACCGACAGTTTCTGCGTCGTCGCGGTGAGCGAGGGAGCTTTGCTCGCGCAGAACGAGAGCAAAGCTCCCTCGCTCACCCAGAGCGGAAGGTCAGGGCGAGGCGGAGGAGGGTCAGCGGCGGCGGATGGTGCGCTGGACGTTGCGCATCTTCGCGCCCTGCGGCATCGGGCCCTTCGGCAGCGCGGCGCCCCGGTTGCCGAGCGCGGCGAGCTTCGCCTCCAGTGCGTCGATCTGGCGGGGCTTGAGGTTGCGCGGCAGCTTCATCATGTAGTTCTGCAGCTTCCGCAGCGGAACCTGGCCTTCGTCGTTGCCGACGGTGATGTCGTAGATCGGCGTCTCACCGACGAGGCGGGAGATCCGCTTCTTCTCCTGCGCGAGCAGGTTCTTCACGCGGTGCGGCGCTCCCTCCGCCACCAGGATCACGCCCGGCCCGCCCAGCACACGGTGCACGGCGTCGAGCTGTGTCGTCGCCGCCACGGTCTGGGTCACCCGCCAGCGTCCGCGCAGGTTGTCCAAGGCCCACGCCGCGGCGCCCGGCTGGCCCTCCGCCTTGCTGAAGACGTTCTTCTGGACCCGGCGCCCGAAGATGATCACCGCCGCCAGGAGGCCGAGCATGATGCCGATCGGCAGCAGCAGCCACTGGATGCCGAGGAGCCACCCGATCCCGAACGTGATACCCGCGACGACCAGGAAAGACCCCAGCATCCACGGGATCAGGGCCTTGTCCTCCTTGCGTTGCATCTTGAACGCTTGGAAGATCTGTCCGCGCTTGGCCTTGCTGGCCGCGCGCTTCTCCTTCTTGGCTTGCTTGGCAGCCTCTTTGTCCAGCTTCTCCGCCATAATCAACCAGGATACGGGCGGCCAGGCGGACGCGGCTCTGTCGGTCCCCTCTGCGAGGATGCGGCCGTGGGTAGCGCGCTTGAGTCGAACCGTCGTCCGGACCTGCTCGAGGGACTCGACCCCGAACAACGGGCAGCCGCAACCGCCCCGAGGGGACCGGTGTGCGTGCTTGCCGGAGCCGGTACGGGCAAGACCAGGACCATCACCCACCGCATCGCCCACCTCGTCCGCTCCGGACATGTATCCGCAGGCCAGGTCCTTGCCGTCACGTTCACCGCGCGTGCCGCCGGGGAGATGCGCACACGGCTGCGGCAGCTCGGCGTGGAGGCCGCCCAGGCCCGCACGTTCCACGCTGCCGCCCTTCGTCAGCTCCGCTACTTCTGGCCGCGGGTGGTCGGCGATCGGCAGTGGGACCTGATCGAGGGGAACAAGCTCCGGCTCGTGGGTCAGGCCGCGAACCGGCTCGGCATGCCCACCGAGGTGGAGGTGCTGCGCGACCTGGCGAGCGAGATCGAATGGGCGAAGGCGTCGCTCGTCAGCCCCGACGACTACCCGGCCGTGGTCTCCCGGCTGAACCGGGACGTGCCGGAGGCGCCCGGCCGCCTCGCCGAGCTGTACCGCACCTACGAGCAGCTCAAGAACAACGCTCAGCTCCTCGACTTCGACGACCTGCTCCTGCACACCACCGCCGCGCTCGAGGAACACAAGGCCGTCGCCGAGGAGTTCCGCGACCGGTACCGCTGCTTCGTGGTCGACGAGTACCAGGACGTCACGCCGGCGCAGCAGCGCCTGCTCGATGCGTGGCTGGGTGGGCGCGACGACCTCACGGTGGTGGGGGACGCCAACCAGACGATCTACTCCTTCGGCGGCGCGTCCCCCCGACCGCTGCTCGACTTCACCCGCCGGTTCCCGGAGGCGACCGTAGTCCGCCTCGAGCGCGACTACCGGTCCACGCCACAGGTCGTCGCACTGGCCAACCGTGTGATCGGCGCCGCAAGGGGGCGCCCCGCCGGGTCGCGGCTGGACCTCGTCGGTCAGCGCCCCGACGGGCCGCCGCCCCGGTTCGCCGAGTACGACGACGAGGTCGCCGAGGCCGCGGCCGTCGCGGGCCGCATCCGCGAGTTGCGTGACGCCGGTGTGCCCGCCAGCGAGATCGCCGTCCTGTACCGCGTCAACGCGCAGTCGGAAGCGTACGAGCAAGCCCTGTCCGAAGTGGGCATTCCCTACCTCGTCCGCGGTGGCGAGCGGTTCTTCGCCCGCCGCGAGGTGCGCCAGGCGATGGCCGCCCTGCGTACCGCGGCCGCGGGAGAGCCGGACGGTGACCTCGTCGAACTCGTCCGCCGAGTACTGGCAGGCGTCGGCCTCACCGAGCAGCCGCCTTCGGGCGGAGCGGCGAAGGAGCGCTGGGACGCGTTGCTCGCACTCGTGGAGCTCGCCGAGGAGTTGGCGGCGACGACGGAAGGAGCCACGCTCGGCCGGTTGGTCGCGGAACTCGATCAGCGTGCGGCCGCGCAGCATCCACCCACGGTCGAAGGGGTCACGCTGGCCTCCCTCCACGCCGCCAAGGGCCTGGAATGGGACGCCGTCTTCCTGGTCGGTCTCGCCGAGGGCACGATGCCGATCCAGCATGCCGACGGGAACGACGAGGCCATCGAGGAGGAGCGCAGGCTCTTCTACGTCGGGGTCACCCGAGCCCGGGAGTACCTGTCGCTCACGTGGGCGCTGGCGCGCAACCCCGACGGCAGGCGCAACCGGAGGCGGAGCAGGTTCCTCTACGGGCTGATTCCGGAGGACCACCCCGCTGCCCGGGTCGCCCGGGCGCAGAAGCAGACGGCGCTCAAGGCGCGCTGCCGAATCTGCGGCGGCCCGCTCATTGCCACCATGGAGATCAAGCTCGGCCGCTGCGGCAAGTGTCCTGCCGACGTGGACGAGGAACTGCTGGCGCGCCTCAAGGAGTGGCGCGTCGAGCGAGCCCGAGAACTGAAGGTGCCCGCCTTCGTGGTGTTCACCGACGCCACGCTGGTCGCCATCGCGGAGCAACGACCTACCGACGACAGTGCCCTGGTGTCGATCTCGGGGATCGGCGCGACAAAGCTCGACCGCTTCGGCGCGGAGGTGCTGGCCGTGGTCCGGGACTGCCACGGCAAGTAGCCGCGCGGACACGGCGAGACAGGCAAAAGCCCAGCTCAGGACTTTTTTCCGCCACTTGGGGGGAACTTCTCAAAAATAAGTTGCCCCCGCTGGCACGAGAGCAATAACCTGCAGTCACTGGGTGGAGCATCCGTGATTCCGGTTGCCGATGGGGCGGCGAACCGGCGGACAGCGAGAGGAGGTGCCCCCTGATGAAGCTCATCAAGCTGAGCGGCACCGCTGGCACCTCGCTGTCCTGCACCGATCAGACGGTCATGACCGCGCGCCGGCGTAGCAACGTGTCCTGGGCTGGTCAGCCGTACTTCGAGTCGCTCGCTCGTGCCCGAGATGGGCGCGTTCTCATGCTCGATGCCGTTGACACCAACGCCGGGACCACGCACCCGGTGTTCCGTCCGGCGACCGCTCTGTTCCCGATCCAGGACAAGCCCTGGGTTCCGTTGCGTTCACGTGAGAGATCCCCATGACAGCCCTGTCAAGGGATAAGGCTCACGAAGGCCGCGGAACCGTACATCGGATCCGCGGCCTTCTTGCTGTTTCAGGACCTGTTGGACCGACAGGAAAACCTCAACAACACAAAGGAGAACGGGAAATGCCATCGGCAACCGCCTTCGCGTCAGAGGGGGCGCTACCCGACGAGCTGTCCGGCACAACCGGCGTCGCAGAGCTGCTCGACGCCGTGTCGTCGCCAGACCTCGACCTGCCCTGCCAATCCGGCAACGCGGACCTGTGGTTCGCGGAGATCCCCGCCGAGCTTGAGCACGCCAAGGTGCTTTGCGGCGACTGCCCTGTCCGTTCGGCGTGCCTTGCGGGTGCGCTTGCGCGACGGGAGCCCTGGGGTGTGTGGGGCGGCGAGATCTTCGAGCGTGGCGCCGTCGTGGCCCGCAAGCGGCCTCGGGGACGCCCGCGTAAGAACCCCGTGGTGGAGCACGCGACCGCCGGACAGCGGAGCGCCGCATGACCACGCAGACGGATTACCCGCAAACCGCCAAGAACTACGGCGTGCTCGACCGACCGAGCAGTGTGCCGACCATGCACAAGGAGACCCTTCGAATGTTGCTCCATGAAGAACTGGCCAGAGCCCGAATACGGGACATGCATCGGGCGATCGACGGTCCGCGACACGACCTGCGGCTCGCCAGAGCCGCCCGTCGCTGGAACCGCGTGGCCCGCTGGGCGGCGAGGAGGTCGCGCCGCTACAGCCGATAGTGACCGACGTGGGCGGAAGACAGCGGACTGCGGTCTTCCGCCCACGCGCCGTTCGCCGTTGGTGTTCAATGTGCTTGTGCCAGCACATACGCACGACGACGTCGACTGGGCCGGGCGGCTTTCCTCGCTGCGCAGGCTCGATGTCCTCGAACGCGACCGGCTCGATTCCGTTGCCGCACGGCTCGTTGCCGAGCTGCCGGCTCAGCCGACAGTCGTCGACGTGGGGTCCGGCGCGGGGGGCATGAGCGCGGCGCTCGCCGGGGAGCTCGGACGCCGCGGTGGCGGCACCGTCATTTTGGTGGACGCCGTGGACGAACTCCTGTCGGCGGCCGAGAAGGCCGCCAGGGAAACCGGAGGTTCCACGGTGGCCGTGGAGACAATCGTGGCAGACCTCGGCACCGTCGAGTTGAGCGACCTTCTCCCGCCCTCCGACCTCATCTGGGCTTCTGCCGTCGTGCATCACCTCCCTGATCAGCAACTCGCCGTGCGTCGCCTCGCACGTGCCCTCGCGCCCGGCGGGCTGCTCGCCGTGGCCGAGGGTGGCCTCGATACTCGGTGCCTGCCCTGGGACGTTGGGGTGGGCGAGCCGGGGCTCGAGCAACGGCTGGCCGCAGCTCACGAAGCCTGGTTCCGGCAGTTGCGCGCCACCATGCAGGGAGCTGTGCGGATGCCCTACGGCTGGACGGAAGCCCTGGGCAAAGCCGGCCTCACCGGCGTCGGTTCGTTCAGCTACCTGGTGGACCATCCCGCGCCCACGACACCGGCGGTTCGCGAGTTCGTGCTCGAGCGATGGACCTGGCTGGCCGAGATCGCCGAGGAACGCCTGGGCAACGGGGACCGGGACGCGGTGCGGCGACTCCTCGACCCGGAGTCTCCCGAATACCTCGGCGCGCGCGACGACCTCTTCCTGCTCAACGCCAGGACCGTCCATCATGGACGAAGGTCATGACCGAGCCGACGGCCGTGTGCTCGGTCTGCGGGGTCCATCGCGATTCCGCGGGCCCGGTGGACGCGATGGCCTGGGTACGTGAGACAGAGGACGGGCGGACCCGCTGGTTGTGTCCCCGCTGCGCACGTGATCACCTGCGTGACATCGAGGGCAAACTGCCTGCCGGGTATTGGTGACAGTCATGCGGCCACCACGGGCATCTCACACTGCACCAGTGGCCGGGTGCGGGTCGCCGCGGCGCGGAAGGCACTCGCGAGTTCCTTGACGATCACGTCGCCGTCCACGCGCAGGCGTTCGGTCGGCGTGCGCAACAGCACGACTCCGGCGGCGGTGAGCGCGAGATGACCGAGATGCCGCTCGGGATTCGTGCCCCTTGGCTGAGTGAACTGCCAGCCCATGCCCACTTCGTCCCACCAGGCGTCGACAGCGCCGATCGGCCGGCCGCGCAAGTCGCACACGGTGACGTCCCATCGCGGGGGCGGCAGCGGCGAGCGCCTGACGAGCTGCCTGGCCAGACCGTGCACGAACGTGTCGCGGTTGCGGCTGATGCGGCGCAGCTCAGCGCGTACCGCGGCCGAGCCACGTTGATTGCCCGCGTCCAACTCGCTCTGGAGCTCCTCGATGTCGGACAACCCGTAGTAGATGGGCAGAGACAGCAGATCACGCAGCTGGTCCGCGTCGTTCTCCTTGCGTGCGGCGTCGAGCGCTGCGCGGGCAGGCGGAGCGAATGGCAGCCCGTTGACGAGTACGGGATCGGGCGGCCGGGCCGTGCGCTCGAGCAGGATGAAGTTCGGAGGCAGGATCCGGCGATACGCCGGCACGAGCACGTGCACCGTGCGGGGCAAGGGCAGTTCCAGTCCGTGTGCGGCTAGCGCGTCGACGCCCGTGACGACTCCGTCCTTGCCGAGATACATGGTCGCGGCTCGCAGTATCTGCTGTCGGGTCGGTTCGCCGGGTCCCAGTAGGACGATGCCGGGCATGAGCCGTCGCCAGGGGCCGCCCGGCCGGCAGCGTGTGAGGATCGCGCGTTCGGACATGCCGCCCGCGCGCAGTTCGGCGACCGTGATGATGTTGTCAGTGGCGGTGGGCGCGGGGCGTGCCGCGCAGCTCGCTGTGGTCATGAGCAGAGCTTGGCGTGGCGCGCACCGCTGCGGCAGTCATCGCGAAAAATGTGGATGAATCCGGGCCGCGAACGGCACATTCCCGCCATTCGCGCGGTAGTTGTGGACAAGTCCGACGATTTGGCTGTTCAGGACGCGAAGCCCGGCTGCCAGCGTTCGACAATGGAGCGCAGAGCCAGTTCGGCGTCGAGCTGGCACAGAATGCCGATGGCGCCCGCGGTGACCCGGTGGATCAGCAACCAGTGCGGCGGCAGGTTCAGCGATCGACCGGTGCGGAAGTCCTCACTGCGCAGATCACCCATCCGCAACGCCTGTTTCTGGGCCCATCGGCGGGTGAAGTGGAACCGCTCCTCGGTGAGGGGAGCGACCAACGGAAGGAGGTACGAATAGACGTCTTCAGCCTCGACCTCGGAATCGGGCCGGACGAAGCCCTCTGTCCGCAGGACGTCGAGCAGCTCGGCGGAACGACCATCGAGTGCGTAGCGCATCATCAGTCCCAGGGCGGGCGGCGCGCCCTCTGGTAGGTGTGCGACAGCACCGAAGTCGATGACGCAGATGCGCCCGTCGTCGAGCAACATGAAGTTGCCGGGGTGGGGGTCCGAGTGCAGTAGTTGCGCGCGGGCGGGGGAGGAATAGTGGAACTCCGCCAGCAGCCTGCCCGCCTCGTTGCGCTGAGCCTGGGTGCCGGTGCGGATGATCTCGGCGAACGGCGTGCCGTTGACCCACTCGGTGACGACCACCTTGGGGGCACTCGCGACGACCCTGGGGACGAGCACGTGGTCGTCGCCGGCGAAGGCCTTCGCGAAGCCTCGCTGGTTGTCGGCCTCCGTTCGGTAGTCGAGCTCCTCGTCCATGCGGGCGGCGAGCTCGGCGAGGAGCGGCTTGACGTCGGTACCCGGCACGAGCGCCTGGAACAGGCGGCTGAACCGCTGGAGCTGGCGCAGGTCGCTGCGCAGGGCCTCGTCTGCACCCGGGTACTGGACCTTGACCGCGACTTCCCGGCCGTCGTGCCACACGGCACGGTGGACCTGGCCGATACTGGCGGCCGCCGCGGGCTCGTCGGTGAAGGAGCTGAATCGCTGTTTCCAGGAGCGTCCGAGCTGCTCTGCGAGCACGCGATGCGTCTGCTTGGTCGACATGGGGGGTGCCGCTGCCTGGAGCCTGGTCAGCGCATCCCGGTACGGCGCGGCCAGCTCGTCGGGTACCGCGGCCTCGAAGACGCTCAGGGCCTGGCCGAACTTCATGGCGCCGCCCTTGAGCGTGCCGAGCACCTCGAAGAGCTGCTCGGCCGCCTTGGCGGAGAGCGCTGCGTTGACCTCCTCGGCGCTCTGGCCGGTCAGCCGTCGTCCCCATCCTCCGACGGCTCGGCCGGCGATGCCCAGCGGCAGGCTCGCCAGCCTCGCTGTCCGCGCAGCCGTTCTGCGCGGCATCGCAGCCTCGGCCCGGTCGTCGGAGGAGTCGCGGAATTCCGTCACGGAAGCGATTCTGCCTTGCCGATCACCCCTTTCGCAGCCGTATCGGGACGTAGATCGCGACTACGGCTCACGTCGTCCCCGGCTCGCGCCGCAGGGGCATTCCGGGTGTGGATGCCAGTCCCTGTGCGTCACCGTGCCGGCATAGGAGTCGATCTCCAGCGTTCCATTCCAGGTCGGAGGGGGAGTGTCCTCGGGCGTGAGCACGCGCAGGATCTGGCCGACGGCCAGTGCGGCGGTGGCGTAGACGTTGCCGAGTTCGGCGCGCTGGTAGCGGCCGGCGAGCTGGCTCGCGACCCTGGGCCAGCAGGCGTCGAGTGCGGTGCGTCGCAGGTCGGCGCAGCGCAGGCAGCTGCTGCGACCGGGGAACACGAGGGGGCCGACGATCCCGATGCCGTCGCGGACGCGAACGGTGAGATGGGGCAGACCCTCGGCGATGAGGTCGGTGACCACCTCGGGAGCAGGGACGACGGCATCGGTGAGCACCACGAGGTCGGGTCGCCGGCTGCCTCTGAGCTTGCCGGTTCTGGTCGCCGGGTTGGTTCTTCGCACGGCCTCGGTGAGCGCGTGCCTGCGGGGCAGGCCGACGTCGCCGTCGACGAAGCCGGAACCGAGGTCCTCGGGCCCGACCCTGCCGTCGGCCTCTGAGTCGAGGTGGCCGACGCCGGCCGACGCGAGCAGTGAGCTGATCGCCGCTGCCAGGCGCCCGCCGCCGTGGACCAGCACGGTGCTCTGTGCCCTGCGGGCGGCGGTGTCCTGCCTGCGCCTGCCCAGGCTGAGCGACCACAGCTCGGGTTCGTCGGTCCGGGTGTGGGGATGCGCGGGCGGCTCGGCCTCCTCGATGAGCCCGCGTTCCGCCAGCCCCGTCAGCAGCTCCCGGAGCCGTTCGGAGTGTTCGGTCTCAGCGAGGGACAGCAGTGACTTCGTGCTCTTGCTGCCGTCCAGGCCACGCAGGATGTCCATGAGGATCGGAGGCAGGTCCGTCGCCACCACCGCGTGCCGTGGGTCCAGCCCGATCTGGATCTCGTTGGCGCGGCGTTCCAGCACGTCGAGACCGGGCACCAGACGGGGGCGCCGCGGAAGATTCACATTGCGTAGCGAATTGGTCATATCGCACAGGGTGACAAGACTTCGCCAGGGACGCATCTAGCACACCCCGACTTGTCCACAGGCGAACCCAATTGTGGATAACCAAGACGATGTGACGCTGCAGCCATCCGCGATGTCGGTCCCTGCCCTTACGGTGGTTGGGTGGCCGAAGCACGGGTTCCCTCATTGAGGAATCGGGACAAGAACAAGCGCCAATCTTCAGTCCCTGAACAGAAGATCGAGGTGCGGCGGAGCGCACGTCGTCGCCGCACTGTCACCGCCTATCGAGACGGCGACACACTGGTCGTGCTCATCCCAGCCAAGATGAGCCAGGCAGAGGAAGAACACTGGGTCGCGGAGATGCAGCGCAAGCTGCAGCGCACGGAGAGCCGGAGGGCCTCGCCCGCGCGGGCCTCGGACGAGGCGCTGCTGCTGCGCTGTACGGAGCTCTCCCGGCGCTACCTGGACGGCACGGCGAAACCGGCGAGCGTCCGCTGGGTGCCCCCGATGCGCACCCGCTGGGCGTCGTGCACGCCGGTAGATCGAACCATCCGGGTGAGCGAACGGTTGCGCACGGTACCGCCGTGGGTCCTGGACTACGTGCTGGTCCACGAGCTGGCGCACCTGCGAGTAGCCCAGCACAATGCGAAGTTCTGGGCACTGGTCCAGCGCTACCCGAAGACCGAGCGGGCCATCGGGTATCTGGAAGGACTGTCCTCCGCCGAAGGGCTCGGTATCTCCGGGCTCGACACGGAGGACTGATCCTCAACTCTTCTTGTCGTCCTCGCCGGAGTCGTCCTGATCGCCGGGCTCATCGGGCTTGGCCTGCTCCTCGGCTTGCCGAGTGCGTTCGAGCTCGGCGATCGGGTCCAGATCGTCGAGGGCCTCCCCGGAGCGGCCGAGCCGGTCCGCGAACTCCATTGGGTCGTCCAGGTCCTCGGCCCTGGGCATGAGGTCGGGATGCGACCACAGCTGGTCGCGCGTGTCGATGCCGTGCCGGTCGCCGACGAGCTTCCACAGCGCTGACGCCGCCCGCATCCGCCGCGGCCGTAGCTCCAGCCCGACGAGGGTGGCGAAGGTCTGCTCGGCGGGCCCGCCGGTCGCACGCCTGCGGCGCAGGGTCTCCCTGAGGGCGTCCGCCCCTGGCAGCCGGTCGCCGACCGCCTCGGCCACGACGACGTCCACCCAGCCCTCGACCAGCGCGAGCAGTGTCTCCAGCCTGTTCAGCGCGGCCTGCTGCTCCGGAGTGGTCTTGGGCTCCAGCAGCCCGGAGGACATGGCCTGCTCGATGCTGGCCGGGTTGCTCGGGTCGACCTGCCCGGCGAGCTGCTCCAGGGCCGAGGTGTCCACCGTGATGCCGTGTGCAAACTCCTCGACCGTGGCCAGCAGGCGCTGCCGCAGCCACGGCACGTGCGCGAAGAGCCGCTGATGGGCGGCCTCTCTCGCGGCCAGGAAGACCATGACCTCGCTGCCCGGCCGCTCGAGACCCTCCGTGAACTTCTCGATGTTCGCGGGAAGCAGCGCGGAGGTAGCCGCGGGGCCGAGCGGAAGGCCGACCTCGCTCGAGGTCAGCACCTCGGACGCGAGCTCGGCCAGCGCGTTGCCCAACTGCGATCCAAAGGCCATGCCGCCCATCTGGCCGACCATCGACAACAGTGGTCCCGCCGCCTGCTTCGCCTCTTCCGGAAGGGCCTGCATCCAGGCGCCGGACACCTGCTTGGCCACCGGGTCGCATAGCCGCTGCCAGGTCGGCAGGGTCTTGTCGACCCAGTCGCGAGCTGTCCAGGCGACAGTGGTGGAGGCGCCTGCAGGCAGGATCGTCGCCTCGTCGAGCCACAGCTCGGCGAGATGTGCCGCGTCCCGGACGGCCGTGTCGCCGGACTGGTCGCCCGTGCTGAAGCCCAAGGAGGACCCGCCGCTGCCGGCGAGTCGTTGCAGTGCGATCTGCTTCGCCAGGTCGTAGTTCACCGGGCCCGACGAGCTGCCCGCCTGGCTCAACATCTGCCCGAGCTGGCTGAGCATCTGCCCCAGCTGCTGGAACGCGTCGGCGCCCGAACCAGGCTGCTGTTCGCCGCCGGAGTTCGACGGCTCGTTCTCACGACGCTTGTCGGGGTCGGGGAAGCCGAACCCGAACGGTGGGTTGCTCATAGGACCACCGTACGCGGACGGGGCCGGTCGCGACTTGCCCGCTGGTGGACCTTCGCCCTGAGCTGACATCCGTCACCGTACGCTGTGCGTCGTGAGCGAGACCCGCGACAACCCGTCGACGACTGGAGCAACGCGAGCGGACGCCAGGCCGGACGCCACCGGCGGCGAGGAGACCCCGCCGAAGTCGAGGACGCGGCTGAGCCGACGCGGATGGACGCTCGTCTTCAGCGGCGTGCTCGTGGTGGTGTTCGTACTGCTCGGCGCGTTTGTCCGGGTGCCCTACGTCGCGCTGGGGCCCGGGCCGACTTACGACACGCTCGGAGAGGTGGGCGGTGAGCAGGTCGTGTCGATCAACGGCCAGCGGACCTACTCGACCGACGGCGAGCTGCGCATGACGACCGTCTCGCTCAACGACGAGGTGACCCTCTTCGGGGCGCTGGGCCTGTGGATCAGCGGTCGCTACGCCGTCGCGCCGAGGGAGGACTACTTCCGGCCTGGGGAGACCGACGAGGAGGTCCGGCGGCAGAACGTCCAGCAGTTCCAGGACTCGCAGAGCAACGCCGAGGTCGCGGCGCTGCGCAGGCTCGGCTACCCGGTGAAGGTCATCGTCCAGGAGGTCGTCTCCGGCAGTCCCGCCGACAAGGTGCTCTCGCCCGGCGACCAGCTGGTGCAGGTCAACGGCAAGCGGATCAACAACGAGGAAGACGTGCTGGCCGCGCTCGCGAACACGCGACCCGGGCAGACGGTGTCGCTCACCTTCAAGCACGAGGGCCAGCCGGAGCGGACCGAGTCGGTGACGCTGGCCAGGCATCCGGACGGGCAGCCCCAGGGCTTCGTGGGGATGCAGCCCATCGACAGGGCGGACGTGCCGTTCGACGTCAACATCTCGCTGGAGGACGTCGGTGGGCCGTCGGCGGGCCTGATGTTCGCCCTCGCGATCGTCGACCGCATGACCCCGGAGAACCTGGTGTCCGGTGAGCACATCGCCGGAACCGGGGAGATCAACGAAAAGGGCAAGGTCGGGGCGATCGGCGGGATCTCGTTCAAGGTCGTCGCCGCGAAGGAGGCGGGGGCGACGGCCTTCCTCGTGCCGGAGAACAACTGCGCCGAAGCGGTGGCGGCGGCGCCGGAAGGCCTGAAGCTGATCAAGGTCACCGACCTCGACAGCGCGATCAACGCGCTGGAGAGCCTCAACGGCGGGCGGCCGACGCCGTCGTGCTGACGCTGCCGGAGCTCTGGGGAGCAAGGGAGCTTTGCTCTCGGAAAACGGGAGTAAAGCTCCCTTGCTCCCACACGGGCTACGGCAGGAGGGTGGCGCGGAGGGCGTCGACGAGGTTCGGGGCCAGCTCGGGGTGCTCGACGATCTCCTCGACCGGCTCGTCCTCGTCCCCGGCGTGCACGCCGCGCAGGCGCAGCACGCAGGCCGCGGAGCCGTCACGCAGCACCGCGGCCACGAGCCTCGCCTCGGTCCGGCGCGGGTGGTCCGCTGCGGCCTGCCTGAGCCGCTCCACGTCGCGGGCGTCGGCCGCGTCGTCGACGTCCGGCAGCTCCGCCTCGGCGTCCGGCGGGAGCACGATGATCTCCTGCGCCAGCGCGCAGCCGTGCACCGCATCCGGCCAGGCGATCGTGGCGAGCGCCTCGGCGAGGTCGCCCTCGGGCAGGGACTCCTGGGCCACCGGGGTGAGCTCGCTGCTCGCGTCGAGCTGGCCCGCGAGCTCGGGCTGCTGGCGCAGCAGCTCCGAGGTCGGCACGAGCGCGAACAACTGCGGTTGCTGCTCCCACCCCGCCGTCGCGACGAACTCCTCGACTTCCCGGGCGAGGGCAGCCACACTCACGGGGCCCGCCTCGTTTCCGCTCTGGCTCATGGGCACCATCGTGGCAGGCGGCCGGACGGCGCCCGCGTGCGCCCGGTTTGGGGGGTTCCGGGAACTATGGAGCCCTTCCGTAGAGTTAGATAACCATGGGACGCTCGCAGCGCAGGCGCCCCGAGTACGTAAGTCTCGACCACTGGAGTGTGCGTAGTGGCCACCCGGCCCCCAGTCAGCCTGCCCAAGCTGTCCCGGCGAGCTCGAATTCTGCTGACGATCGCTGCCGTCGTCATCCTGGTACTGCTGCTCGGCGCACGGTTCCTCGATACCTACGTCGACTGGCTGTGGTTCGGTGAGGTCGACGCCCGCGGCGTCTTCAGCACCGTCCTGCTCACGCGGGTCGCCCTGTTCTTCGCGACCGGTGTCCTCGTCGGCGGCCTGCTCGCCGTGAGCCTGTGGATCGCCTACCGGACGCGGCCGGTGTTCGTCCCCGTCTCCGGCGCCGACGACCCACTCGCCCGATACCGCACGGTCGTCGCCGCGCGGGTCCGGCTCTTCGGCATCGGCATCCCGGTGCTGGCGGGGCTGATCGCCGGTGTCTCGGGGCAGGGCAACTGGGAACTGGTGCAGCTGTTCCTCAACCGCACCAGCTTCAACCAGACCGATCCGCAGTTCGGTCACGACATGGGCTTCTACGTCTTCCAGCTGCCGTTCTACGGCTGGCTGCTGGGCTGGCTCTTCGTCGCGATCGTGGTCGCCTTCATCGGTGGCCTGATGGCGCACTACCTCTTCGGGGGCGTCCGGCTGGCGGGCCGGGGCGGGCAGATCTCGGGTCCCGCGCGCGTGCACCTTTCGGTGCTCATCGGTGTGTTCGTGCTGTTCAAGGCGGTCGAGTACTTCTTCGACCGCTACGACCTGCTGCTGTCCGACCGCAACGACCTGTTCACCGGCGCCACGTACACCGACCTGAACGCGGTGCTGCCCGCCAAGCTGATCCTGCTGTGCATCTCGGTGTTCTGCGCGATCGCCTTCTTCGTCGGCGCGTTCCTGCGCAACATCCAGCTGCCCGCGATCGCGCTGGTGCTGCTGATCCTCTCGGGCATCATCATCGGCGTCGCCTGGCCCGCGGTCCTCGAGCAGTTCTCCGTCCGTCCGAACGCCAACGAGCGCGAGGCCGAATCCATCCAGCGCAACATGAACGCCACGCGGCACGCGTATGGGCTGGAGAACGTCAACTACGAGGACTACACCGGCAGTTCCGAGGCCAGCCCCACGGAGGTCAGGGACGACCAGGGCACGATCCCGAACATCCGTCTGCTCGACCCCAACGTGCTGAGCCCGACCTTCACCCAGCGCGTCGGCCGCGAGAACTTCTACGGCTTCCCCGACAAGCTCGACGTCGACCGCTACACCGTCGACGGCGAGAAGCAGTCGTACATCGTCGCCGCCAAGGAGATCAACACCAGCGGCCTGCGGGAGAACCAGCAGACCTGGATCAACCGCCACCTCGTCTACACCCACGGCAACGGCTTCGTCGCGGCCCCGGCCAACACGATCGACCGCGCCATCGAGGAGGCCAACAGCGACGGCGGCTACCCGATCGCGCGCACGAGCGACACGCAGAACCCCGAGGGAGCCGGCATCCGCGTCGACGAGCCGCGCATCTACTACGGCGAGCTGGCGACGGACTACGCGATCGTCGGCGGGCAGCCCGGCCAGGCGCCGGGTGAGTACGACACGGCCACCGACCGCAGCTACCTCTACCAGGGCACCGGCGGCGTGCCGATCGACAACTGGTTCAACCGGCTCATCTTCGCTGCCGAGTACGGGGAACGGAACATCCTCTTCTCCGATGCCATCGGCGAAGGCTCGAAGATCATGTACAACCGTGACCCACGTGAGCGCGTCGAGAAGGTCGCTCCGTGGCTGACGGTCGACGGCGACCCGTACCCTGCCGTGATCGACGGCCGGATCCAGTGGATCGTCGACGGCTACACGACGCTGAACAACTACCCGTACTCGCAGCGGACGTCGCTGGGCACCGCCACGGAGGACTCGCTCAGCGGTGTGGCCCGGCAGGCGGACAACCAGATCAACTACGTCCGCAACTCGGTCAAGGCCACGGTCGACGCGTTCAACGGCACCGTGACCCTCTACGAGATGGACCAGCAGGACCCGGTGCTGGACGCCTGGATGAAGGTCTTCCCTGGCATCGTGAAGCCCAACTCGGAGATCTCGCCCGAGCTTCGCGAGCACTTCCGCTACCCGGAGGACCTGTTCAAGATCCAGCGTGAGCTGCTGACGAAGTACCACGTGCAGCGGCCGCAGGAGTTCTACTCCACGCAGACGTTCTGGAACGTGCCGCAGGACCCGACGCAGCCCGGTGGGCTCGACCCGAACTCCGACGCTGCGAAGCAGCCGCCGTACTACGTGCTCGCGCAGTCGCCGGGACAGGACGAGCCGACCTTCCAGCTGACGAGCGCGCTGACTCCACTCGCCCGCCAGTACCTGGCGGCGTGGGCGACGGTGTCGTCGGATCCGGACAGCTACGGCGAGATCACCGTGCTTCGGTTGCCCACCGGCGGAAGCCAGGTGGAAGGCCCCGTCCAGGTCCAGAACGCCTTCCAGAGCAACCCGGCGTTCACGCAGGACCGGACGCTGCTGGGTAACCAGAGCGTCGACATCATCTACGGGAACCTGCTGACCTTGCCGGTCGCCGGTGGATTCCTGTACGTCGAGCCGATCTACATCCAGCAACGCAACGCGCAGAGCTATCCGCAGCTCGCCCGCGTGCTGGTGTCGTTCGGCGGCCGGATCGGCTTCTCCTCGACTCTGAACGGGGCCCTCGACGAGGTCTTCGGTGAAGGCTCGGGCGACGCCGCGACCGGGCCTGCCCAGGAGCCGGACGACCAGTCGACCCCGACTCCGCCGGAGTCGTCGCCGAACCAGCAGCAGCCGCCGCCCGCCAACGGCGGAAACAACGCCGACCTGGACCAGGCGATCGCCGATATCCAGGCCGCCCTGGAGCAGCTGCGACAGGCTCAGCAGTCCGGCGACTTCGAGGCGCAGGGCCAGGCGCTCCAGCGGCTCGACGACGCCGCCAGGCGCTACGAAGAGGCGCAGAACGCGGGTGGCTGACGTCACCGTTCCATAACCGGCACCCGCTTTGCGCTCGGCCGAAACCCGGGCGTAAAGTGGGTGTCACCGACGCGGGGTGGAGCAGTTCGGTAGCTCGCTGGGCTCATAACCCAGAGGTCGCAGGTTCAAATCCTGTCCCCGCTACAGCTGCTGGGTGCCGAGTGTTCGCGGAGAGCGCGAACCTCGGCACCTTTCGCATTTCCCCGAGGTCGAACCCCCGGACCCCCGCCAGGAGGGCTCCGCCCCCCTGAACCCCCGGTGGGCTGGAGCCCTTTTGGGGTAGTTGGGGAGTCTCTTTGGTGGAGAGTGGGGGTGGGTGCTGGTGGGTTTTTTCGGTCGGGTAGAGTTGGTTTCACAACGACGCGGGGTGGAGCAGTTCGGTAGCTCGCTGGGCTCATAACCCAGAGGTCGCAGGTTCAAATCCTGTCCCCGCTACCAGCGAAAAAGGGCCCGGATCTTCGGATCCGGGCCCTTTTCCGTTCCCAGGGGTCACCCGGGTGCGCTGTCTGATACACCGGTTCCACAGTGGACGGATTTCCGGACCACAGTGGACAGATGGCGGAAAGCGTGGCACGGTAGATGCGTGTCCGATTTGAACGCAACCGCCGCAGCACTGCTTGGACTGCTTCACGACGGCCCTGCCACCGGTGGCGAGCTCGTCGCGGGAGCTGAGGAACGCTTTGGCACGTTCTTCAGCGTGACGAGGAGCCAGGTCTACCGGGAGCTTCCCGCCTTGCACAAGGAGGGCCTCGTGCGGCTCGGCAAGCAGGGACCCCGTTCCAGCCAGCAATACCTGATCACCGCCGCTGGTAAGAAGGCCTTCAAGGGCTGGCTGACCAGCGACTCCGGGCCCGACCACCTGCGCAGCCCGCTGATCCTCCGCGTCGTGCACGCCAGCGTGCTCACGCCGAAGCAGCGCGCCACGCTTCTCGAGTCGGCGCGGGCCGCCTACAGCGACGAGCTCGACGAGGCCAAGGCCGCCGTCAAGGCCGCAGGCGACCCGGTCGCCAAGGCCGTCGCCGAGTTCGGCCAGGCGCACGCCAGGGCCGCGCTGAAGCTGCTCGACTCCGTCTCGTCGAGCTGAGCAGGGCGAGTACGTGCGGCCGCCGCGAGCGGCCGCACTATTTGCCGTAACCTTGTGGGTTGTGAGTGCTGAGTTCGAAACCGTCCTGAAGGACCTCGGCGGCAAGCTGAGCCAGATCGAGTCCGTGATGGACGTCGACGCCCTGCGCAAAGAGGTCGCCGAGCTGGAGGAGGAGGCCGCGCGCCCCGACCTCTGGGACAACCCCGAGGCCGCGCAAAAGGTCACGAGCCAGCTCTCGCACAAGCAGGCCGAGATCCGCAAGGTCACCGAGCTGCGTCAGCGCCTCGACGACCTCGGCGTGCTCTACGAGCTCGCCGAGGCCGAAGGGGACGCCGACAGCTCGGCCGAGGCCGAGAACGACCTGAAGGGCCTCGCGAAGGACATCGACGCCCTCGAGGTGCGCACGCTCCTGTCCGGCGAGTACGACGAGCGCAACGCCGTCATCACGATCCGCTCCGAGGCCGGCGGCGTCGACGCCGCGGACTGGGCCGAGATGCTCCTGCGGATGTACCTGCGGTGGGCCGAGCGGCACGGGTACCCGACCGACGTCTACGACATCTCCTACGCGGAGGAGGCGGGCATCCGCTCGGCCACCTTCAAGGTCACCGCGCCCTACGTCTACGGCACGCTCTCGGTGGAGCAGGGCACCCACCGGCTCGTCCGCATCTCGCCGTTCGACAACCAGAGCCGCAGGCAGACCTCGTTCGCACACGTCGAGGTGCTGCCCGAGGTCGAGGAGGTCGACCACGTCGACGTGCCCGAAAAGGACATTCGGGTGGACGTTTACCGTTCGTCAGGCCCAGGTGGACAGAGCGTGAACACCACCGACTCCGCGGTCCGCATCACGCACCTCCCGACCGGCATCGTCGTCTCGTGCCAGAACGAGAAGTCGCAGCTGCAGAACAAGGCGGCGGCGATGAAGGTGCTGCAGGCCAAGCTCCTCCAGCGGAAGAAGGCCGAGGAGCGTGCCGAACTGGACGCGCTGCGTGACGGCGGTTCCAGCTGGGGCAACCAGATGCGCAACTATGTCCTGCACCCGTACCAGCAGGTGAAGGACGTGCGCACCGGCCTGGAGGTGGGCAATCCCACCGCCGTGCTCGATGGCGAGCTCGACGCGTTCCTCGAGTCGGGCATCCGGTGGCGCAAGCAACAGGAGACCGAAGTGGCCTAGGTTTGCGGAGGCAACCTGGCCTTAACGGGCGCCGTGGGTAGGATGGCGCACCGTGATCCGGCTCGATAGTGTTTCCAAGGTCTACAAGACCTCGGCGCGCCCTGCGCTCGATGGGGTGTCCGTGGACGTGGACAAGGGCGAGTTCGTCTTCCTCATCGGCCCCTCGGGGTCGGGCAAGTCGACGTTCCTCCGGCTGCTCCTCCGCGAGGAGGTGCCCACCAAGGGCCGGGTGATGGTGTCGAACTTCGACGTCGCCAAGATGGCCCGCCGCAGGATCCCCCGGCTGCGGCAGACGATCGGCTGCGTCTTCCAGGACTTCCGCCTTCTGGCCAACAAGACGGTCGCCGAGAACGTGGCGTTCGCGCTCGAGGTGATCGGCAAGCCCAAGCGCACCATCACGAAGGTCGTGCCCGAGGTGCTGGAGTTGGTCGGCCTCGACGGCAAGGCGGACCGGATGCCCAACGAGCTCTCCGGTGGTGAGCAGCAGCGTGTCGCGATCGCCCGCGCGTTCGTGAACCGGCCGCTGGTGCTGCTGGCCGACGAGCCGACGGGGAACCTGGACCCCGACACCAGTCAGGACATCATGCTGCTGCTGGAGCGCATCAACCGCACCGGCACCACGGTTCTGATGGCCACCCACGACCACTCGATCGTCGACTCCATGCGTCGCCGTGTCGTCGAGTTGCATCTCGGCAGGGTGATCCGAGACGACAAGCGAGGCGTGTACGGCGTCGGTCGCTGATCCCCCGCAGCGCCGAGCACCACCCACTCCTCACCCCCGCCCCCGATATCCCCCGACCCAAGGACCATCCTCCCGATGCGTGCCAGCTTCGTGTTCAGCGAGGTCATCACCGGTCTCCGCCGGAACGTCACGATGACCATCGCGATGATTCTCACCACCGCCATCTCGCTGGGCATGTTCGGTGGTGGCCTGCTCTTCGTCCGCACGATCGACAAGATGAAGGCAAGCTACCTCGACGACGTCGAGGTGACCGTCTACCTGACCGAGGACATCAGCGCCAACGACAGGGACTGCACCGGGGAGCCGTGTGCGTCGATCCGGCAGGCGCTGGAGAGCAACCAGGCCGTCGAGTCCGTGGTCTTCGAGGACCGCAACGAGGCCTACGAGCGCTTCAAGCGGATCTTCGAGGGCCAGCCCGAGCTCGTCGAGCTGGCCAGGCCGGAGGCCCTGCCCGCCTCCCTGCACGTGAAGCTGTTCGACCCGGCCCGCAGCGACGTGATCGTGCAGGAGTTCTCCGGGCAGGCCGGCGTCGCCAACGTCGACGACCAGAACAAGTTCCTCGACCGCTTCTTCAGCCTGCTGAACTCCGGACGGAACGGCACGTTCATCATCGCGCTCATCGCGGCGCTCGCCGCCGTCCTGCTGATCGCGAACACCATCCAGGTCTCGGCCTACACCCGCCGAACGGAAGTGGGCATCATGCGCCTGGTGGGAGCCACGCGCTGGTACACGCAGCTGCCGTTCCTGCTCGAGGCGGTGGTCGCGGGCGCACTCGGCGCGATCATCGGGGTCGGTGGGCTGATCACGCTGAAGTACGTCGCGCTCGACCGCATTCTGGAGGCGACAGGCGGCGCGATACCCAAGATCGAGCTGATCGACGTGCTCTTCCCCGTCGCGCCGATCCTGCTCGGGGTGTCGATGCTGATCTCGGCCATCACCGGCTACGTGACGCTCCGCCTGTACGTGCGGCATTAGAGCTAAAGTCGAAAGCATGCCCAAGGAAGTCGGCCGGAAGGTGATCGCGTCGAACCGGCGCGCCCGCCACGACTACTCGATCCTCGACACGTACGAGGCCGGGGTCGTGCTCGTGGGTACCGAGGTGAAGAGCCTCCGTGACGGGAAGGCGTCGCTCACCGACGCGTTCGCGACCGTCGACGACGGCGAGATCTTCCTGCGCGGCCTGCACATCGCCGAGTACGCGCAGGGGACGTGGACCAACCACGCGCCCCGGCGTACCCGCAAGCTGCTGCTGCACCGCGGCGAGATCGAGAAGCTCATCGGCAAGACCAAGGAGGGCGGCGTCAGCCTCGTTCCGCTGTCGCTGTACTTCAAGGACGGCAAGGTGAAGGTGGAGCTGGCGCTCGCCAAGGGCAAGAAGGCGTACGACAAGCGCCAGTCCCTCGCCAAGCGCGACGCCGAACGCGAGGTGGCCAGGGCGATGGGCCGCGCGGTCAAGGGCAAGTACCGCCGCTGATGGGGCCGGCATCGGACGACGACGTCGCCGGGTGGGTGGCCTCGCTCGGGCTGGACGGGCTCGTGGACATCCACGTCCACTTCCTGCCCGAGCGCATGCTCGCGAAGGTGTGGGCGTACTTCGACAACGCGACCACGAACTACGGCATGGACTGGCCGGTGTTCTACCGGCTGCCCGAGCACGAGCGGCTCGCCGTGCTCCGGTCGCTGGGCGTCCGCCGGTTCGCGCCGCTGGTCTATCCGCACAAGCCGGGCATGGCGGAGTGGCTCAACCAGTGGGTGCTGGAGTTCGCCACCAGGGAACCGGACGCCGTGCCGACGGCGACCTTGTACCCGGAGCCGGGTGCGGCGTCTTATGTGGATGCGGCGCTGCGGGCCGGCGTCCGCTGCGTCAAGGCTCACGTGCAGGTCGGAGCGTACGACCCGAGGGACCCGCTGCTGGACGGCGCGTGGGGCGCGCTCGCCGACGCCGGTGTGCCGGTGGTGATCCACTGTGGACACGGCCCGCTGCGGGGCGAGCACACCGGACTCGACGTGTTCGCCGAGGTGCTGGCCCGGCATCCGCGGCTGGTGACCGTGCTCGCCCACGCGGCGATGCCCGAGTACGACCGGGCGCTCGCCCTCGTGGCCGAGTACCCGCGGGTCTACCTCGACACCACGATGGTGGGCGTGCCCTTCACGGAGAGCTTCATGCCGCTGCCCGGCGACTGGCCCGCGCGGCTGGCCGGGATCGCCGACCGGGTGGTGCTGGGCACCGACTTCCCGAACATCCCGTACTCCTACGCCACGCAGCTGCGGGCGATCGCGCAGTGGGCGGAGGCCGACGACCGGCTGGGGGAGCCGTTCCTTCGCGCCGTCCTGCACGACACGCCCGCGAAGCTGCTCGGACTCTAGCGTCCTGAACAACCCGGCCCGTCGCGAGCGGCGATCCAACGGCTTCAGTGCTCCTGCGCCGCCCGCACCGGTTCGCGGGTGATCGCTTTCCCGCTGAGCAGGTACGCGCCCGCGACGAGTGCGACCCACAGCTCGGGGCCGCCCGCGAAACCCGTCGCGGCGAGTCCCAGCAGTCCGGCCGAGGCGAGCAGGCCCGCCATGACCAGCTGCCAGAACGGAGCGGTGACGGTCGCGGGCGGGGGCGTGGCCTCGAAGCGGCCGAACACCCGGAGCAGGGCGATGAGTACGAGACCGGTCAGCGTCAGCCACGCAGGCAGTGCGGTGAGCCAGAGCAGGCTGCCCGGCACCGGGGTGGCGTAGCCGAGCGCGAGCACCAGTACACCGGACACGACCACGAGCGCGGGCATGTGCCAGAGGTAGATGCTCATGAACCGGGGCCCGACCCAGCCGAGTGCGCTGCTGACGGCGGGCCGCTCGGCGAGGCGGCTCAGCGCCTTCTTCGCGGCGAGCACGAGACCGATCTGGCCGACGGCGAGGCTCACCAGGCAGGCGGTGGGCGGGCTCATGTTGGACACCGGGGCGCCGGGCATGCCGATCATGCTCGCGGCGTACGGGCCGAAGGCGACGAACAGCGCGGTGACGCCGAAGCCGGCGGCGGACATGCCGAGCGCGGTGCGAGGAGAGAGCGTGCCGAGCCTGCCCTCGGCGTAGTGGAAGCCGAGCTGGTGCACGGCGAGCCAGACGAACACGGCGTTGGCGTAGCCGACGAGCGGGACGCCGTCGAAGCGGGCGATGTCCACGAGCACCGCCGCCGCGGAGAGCGCGAACGGCACGGCGAGGCCGAAGCGGCGGTGGGCGGCGGCCAGCAGCGGCGTCGCGAGGATGGTGAGCAGGTAGACCGCGAGGAACCACAGCAGCTGGGCGGCGATCGCCCCGGCGACGGCGACCGGTTGCTCTGGGACGCCGAGGTCGTGCAGGACCCTCGGCACGACGAGCCAGACGGCGAACAGCGGCAGTACCGGCAGCAGGAGCCTTCGCAGGCGTGCGGCGAGCCAGCCGCGAGTGGAGCTCGCGCGGCGCAGGGAGATCAGGTTGGCGGCGCCGCCCGCGAAGAAGACGAGCGGCATGACCTGGGACAGCCAGGTGATGGCCCACCAGCCGGGTGTGGTGAGCGCGTTGCCCGTGGTGACGGTGCCGCCGGAGTAGTCGAGCACCGGCATCGCCCAGTGCTGGACGACGACGCCGAGGATGGCGACGGCGCGGACGATGTCGAGGAAGCGGTCCCGCGTTCGCGGCGGGCTCAACTGGCTCGTGGTCATGCCATCAAGCCTGGTCAACGGGGGTGCGACACACAGCCGTGCGGGCTGGCGTATTGATCTTCCGGTTTTCGGCCCCGCGGGGTGGGGTCCGCCCTACCCTCGCCTGGCGGGTGGATGTGGGCCAACGGGGAGCAAGGGAGCTTTGCTCCCGTTTCGCGGGAGTAAAGCTCCCTTGCTCCCCAAACGACGGCGGAGGTGGGTCAGCGGCCCAGGTAGGTGAGGACGGCGCGGACGCGGCGGTGCTCCTCGGAGCTGGCCTCCAGGCCGAGTTTCGCGAAGATGTTGCCGATGTGCTTCTCGACGGCCCCGTGGGAGACCACCAGGCTGTTGGCGATGGCCGTGTTGGAGAGGCCCTGGGCCATCAGACCCAGCACCTCGGTCTCGCGTGCCGTCAGCGAGTCCAGCGGGTTCTTCTTGCCCCTGGCCATGAGCTGCGCGATCACTTCCGGGTCGATGGCGGTGCCGCCGCTCGCGACCCGGCGCACGGCGTCCAGGAAGTCGGTGACATCGGCGACTCGCTCCTTCAGCAGATAACCCACGCCGCCCGCGCCCGCGGAGAGCAGCTCCACCGCGTACGTCTCCTCGACGTACTGCGACAGCACCAGCACGGGTAGGCCCGAGACGACCTGCCTGGCCCGCAGCGCGGCCCGCAATCCCTCGTCAGTGAACGTCGGCGGCATCCGCACGTCGACGATGGCCAGTTCCGGCCGGTGCTGCTCGACGGCCGACAGCAGCTCGTCCCCGGAGCCGACCGCGGCGACCGTCTCGATCCCCTCGTCGGCCAGCAGGCGCTCGACTCCCGCACGCAGCAGAACAGCATCCTCGGCGATGACCACCCGCATCCAAGCTCCCCAGTGGTGAACAACAGCAGCTCACCACGTGCAGGGAAGGTCCGCTCGGATCACCGTGGGACCGCCGGGTGGGCTGACGACGGAGATGACGCCGTCAATCGTGGCAGCACGGTCGGCCAGCCCGGCAAGCCCACCCCCCGGTCGCATCTGCGCGCCGCCGTGCCCGTTGTCGGTCACCTCGACCACCACGGTCTCGCCCGACCGCCACACCCGCACCCCGGCCTCGGTCGCACCCGAGTGCTTGGCGATGTTGGTCAGCGTCTCGCCCACGATGAAGTACGCCGTCGTCTCCACCGCGGCCGGCGGCCTCGGCTCCACGTTCACCTCGACGTCGACGTGGATCGGCGCCTTCGCCGCCTGTGCCGACAGCGCCGCGTCGAGGCCACGGTCGGCGAGCACGGCGGGGTAGATGCCGCGCGCGAGGTCACGCAGCTCCGAAACGGCGAGCTTGGCGTCGGTGTGGGCCTCGTCGATCAGCTCGCGCACCGACGCGGGGTCACCGTTCAGCTTCGCCTTCGCCCGGCCGAGGCTCATCGCCACCGACACCAGCCGCTGCTGGGCGCCGTCGTGCAGATCCCGCTCGATGCGCCTGCGCTCGGCCTCGGCGGCGTCCACGCCACGAGCCCGGGACGCCTGCAGCCGCGACGCCTTCGCCGCCAGGCGCTGCGCCTTCGGCGGTCCGAGCAGCGACATCGCCAGCTGGCCGTGCAACCAGCCGATGCTGGGCACCACCCAGATCGCGATGGGGAGGAGGATCACCGCCACCAGCCCGATCGCGAACTCGAGCACCCCGAGCGGGAACGCGAGCATCAGGTAGCCCAGATCGCGCCACGTGGTCGGGTCGGTGAGCTGCGCGAACCAGCGGCGCATCCAGCCGCCCTCTGCCTGCGCCCGCTCGACCGGGGGCAGCGGAGTGCCCAGCGCCCTGCGGACCCACGCGCGCTCGAGGTCGCCGAACCAGCGCGTGAGCTGCGTCGCGAGCAGGAGGATCGGAATGCCGACCCAGATGATCACGGTGGTGACACCAACCGAAGCCAGCGTCACGATCAGCACGAACTGCACCAGCCGCAGGGGGAAGCTCACGATCATGAAGCCGATGGCCTTGAAGGCCTGCGGCCGTGGCTGTTCGGCCACCGCCTTGCCGTCCGTCATGCGTGAGTCCTCCGTCACTGGGCTGGTCATCATCCTGCCACCGAGGTCATCGCGGGCGTGCCGGGAAAGGAGTCCTCCCTGAGCTGCCGAGGGGCCGGGCCCAGCAGCAGCGTCGCGAACCGGGCGTGCGCGCTCGCCAGTCCCCGGCTGAGCACCGCCGACACCCCGAGCAGCAGCACGCCCAGCGCGGCCCACGGCAGTGACGACGGGACGGAGTCGACGGTGAACCAGCGGACCTCCCAGGACGGGAAGTAGTACGCGCCCTCCGGCAGGTACCGGTAGTAGAACGGCAGCGCGGCGAGCCCCAACGCCGTCGCCCAGGTGGTCAGCACGATGCAGAACTGCGCGACGCCGATCGGGAACAGCAGCAGGAAGTACGTCATGTCCTTCCAGGTCGCCGAGTCCTTCAGCCGCGCCTTCCAGCGCTGCTTCTGGTCACCCTCGGGCAGTGACCGGTACGGCAGGGCGATGTAGTTGTCGAGCAGGGCGTAGATGCGAGCCCGCTCGAGCCTGGCGGCGCCCCGGGTGGCCAGCACCGCCAGTGCCAGCACCGGCACGCCGACCCAGATGATCGCCGTGGAGACGCCAACGGAGAGCGTGGTCACGAGGAAGACGAAGCCCGCGATGCCCACGGGCAGGTTGAGCAGGAGAAACGCGACCGACCCTCCGATCGGCGGCCGGCGGCTGCCTACTTCGGTCTTTGCGGGGTTCATGGTTGGCTCCGTTCGCTGTGGCTGACGGCTTCCAGCTTGGCCCGCCTGACCTGCGGGAACCATGAAGCTCGCTGGCGAGTTCGGGGTAGGGATGTCCCTACCGCCGCCTGCGGGATTAACGAGTTGCCCCGACGCGTTATCCTGATCGGAAAGCAACAACGACCAAGGGGGTGAACGGTCTCGACTCTGGACGTTGATCCAGGGGAAGCGTGCCGGTGCAGGCAACGACCACCGTGAGCGTCGTCGCAACTAAAATAAGCGCCAAGACGAACAGTCAGCGCGACTTCGCCCTCGCCGCCTGAGCGAGTGCGAGTCTGTCGGCCCGGGGAAGCCTCCGACCCGGTCTGCCGGCATCAGCTAGGAGGCTTACCTCCAGCCCCGGCCACGGGAGCTGGTAGGGAAACAAACAGTGGCTGGGCCCGTCACACCGGCTTGTTCGCGTGACCGGTGGGGCCGAGTAGAGGCACAGCGAACTGCGCACGGAGAAGCCCTGGAAAGGCGACAGAGGACCCGGGTTCGATTCCCGGCACCTCCACTCGATCGAAGGCGCATCCTGCTCCGCGGGATGCGCCTTCGCTGTTTTCGATCCTCGTATGTCTCTCTGGGGGCGCAGCCCGGATGCTCTGCCCCGGGATCCGTGTTCGAGTAGGCGCCGGTTTTGCGGGTTACCCTGCGGGGAACCCTCGAGTCGACCATACGTTCGACTCGAGGAGGGTCCATGAGTCAAGGTTTCCAGAGCCCCGAGAAGGACCGCCGCGACTGGGTCACGGGGGACGAGCCGGTGACCGGTCCGCAGGAGTCCTACTTGCGGACGCTCGCCCAGGAGGCCGGCGAGGACGTGCCGGACAGGCTGAGCAAGGCCGAGGCGTCGCGCCTGATCGACGAGCTGCGGCAACGCACCGGCCGAGGGACAGAGCAGCAGTGAGGCCCCGTTTGTTCTCCCGATCAGGGGTTACACCTTCTGCGTACGCAGAAGGGAGACCAATGATGGCAGCCGAACCTCAGAGCCCCGTCAAGGACAAGAACTACAACCTGATCAGCGCCATCCAGGCCTCGCTGCACTACGTGTGGCAGATGGAGCAGTACATCGCCGACGCCGAGCGCGACGGTGACGAGGAGCTGGCCACCTGGTTCCGCAAGATCCAGGAGAACAACCGCAAGGCAGGCGACCAGGGCAAGGACATGCTGCTCAAGCGCCTGGGGAAGTGAGGCACGGCTCGCGTCACGCGGGCCTGCCGCCGATGCGCGTGGTCAGCTCGTCGGCGGCGCGGCGGACCTGGCCGGCGAGGTCGGGCCAGGTCCGCGCGCAGCCGTCACCGACGTCGCACACGTGCCGGAACGTGATGGAAATGGCGGCCATGGGCCTGCCCCCGTGATCGAAGACCGGGTACGCCACCGACGCGAAACCCTCGGTGACGTGCCCGTCCTCCACGGCCCAGCCGAGCCTGCGCTGCTCGGCCAGCGCGCGCCGCAGCCCGGCGAGATCGCGGGGACCCCGGCCGGTGCGGTTCACGAACGCCGCCGCCGAGGGGAACAGCGCGCGCACGTGGGCGTGCGGCAGGTGGGCCAGCATCGCCCGCCCGGATGCCGTGAGGTGCGCGGGCAGCCGCACGCCGACGTCGGTCACCAGCGTCTCGGGCCGTGCCGGGCGCTCCTTGACGAGGTACAGCAGCTCGTTGCCGTGGAGCACGCCGAGGTGGGCGTTGTGCCCGGCCTGGTCGACGAGCCTGCGCAGGATCGGGCCCGCGAGCCGTTCGAGCGGGTCGTGCCGCAGGTAGGCCGATCCCAGCTCGAACGAGGCGATGCCGAGGCCGTAGCGCCGCTCGGCGGGCAGGTGAACGACGAACCCGGCGGCCTCCAGCTCCGCGAGCAGGTGGTACGTCGTCGAGCGCGGCAGCCCGAGGTCGCGGGCCAGTGCCGCCGCGGAGACGGGGCCCGCGTGCCGCGCGAGCGCCCCGAGGAGCGCGAGCCCGCGTCGCAGCGCGGGCACGTTACCGCCGCCCATTCGCCCTCCCGTCTGGAATCCGAGACACAACCGGTGTACCACCGATGATGCTCGCCGGCGGGCGGCGGTGGAATGGACGGATGCCGGATCAGGTACTGCTCACGGGTGCGCCGCTACGCCGCGACCAGGTGCTCGCCGTCGCCCGCGATGGCGTGCCGGTGGCCCTCGACGCGGTCGCCGAGAAGAACCTCACCGAGGCCCGCGGGCACGTCGAGGCGCTGGCCGAGGCGAAGGAGCCCGCTTACGGTGTCTCGACGGGCTTCGGCGCGCTCGCGGTGCGCCACATCCCGCCGGAACGGCGCGTCGACCTGCAGCGTTCGCTGATCCGCTCGCACGCCGCCGGCGCGGGCGCGGCCGTGGAGCCCGAGGTGGTCCGCACACTGATGCTGCTGCGCCTGCGCACGCTCACCACCGGCCACACCGGGGTGCGGCCCGTGCTCGCGAGCACGCTCGCCGCGCTGCTCAACGCCGGCCTCACGCCGGTGGTGCACGAGTACGGCTCGCTCGGCTGTTCCGGTGACCTCGCTCCGCTGTCCGCCGTCGCGCTCGCGTTGATGGGGGAGGGCGAGGTGTTCGACGCCGAGGGCCATCGCGTTCCCGCCGCGGATGCGCTTCGCCGAGCAGGGATCGAGCCGGTGACGCTGGCGGAGAAGGAAGGGCTCGCGCTCACCAACGGCACCGACGGCATGCTGGGCATGCTCGTGCTCGCGGCCGCCGACCTCCAGCGGCTGCTCGACGTCGCCGATCTCACCGCCGCGATGAGCGTGGAGGCCCTGCTCGGCACCGACCGCGTGTTCGCCGAGGACCTGCAGGCGCTGCGGCCACATCCCGGCCAGGCGATCTCGGCGCGCCGGATGCGGGAGGCGCTGGCCGACTCGGAGATCGTCGCCAGCCACCGCGGTCCCGACTGCCCGCGCGTGCAGGACGCCTACTCGCTGCGGTGCGCGCCGCAGGTGCACGGCGCCGCGAGGGACACGCTCGCGCACGCCGAGACCGTCGCGGACCGGGAGCTCGCCTCGGCCGTTGACAACCCCGTGGTGCTCGCCGACGGGCGCGTGGAATCCAACGGCAACTTCCACGGCGCCCCACTGGCCTATGTCCTGGACTTCCTCGCCATCGGGGTGGCCGACGTCGCGAGCATCGCCGAGCGCCGCACCGACCGGATGCTCGACGTGGCGCGCTCGCACGGGCTGCCCGCGTTCCTCGCGGCCGACCCCGGTGTCGACTCCGGGCACATGATCGCGCAGTACACGCAGGCGGCGATCGTCAGCGAGCTCAAGCGGCTCGCCGTGCCCGCTTCGGTGGACTCGATCCCGAGCAGCGCGATGCAGGAGGACCACGTGTCGATGGGCTGGTCGGCGGCCCGCAAGCTGCGGCGCGGACTCGACGGGCTCACCACGGTGCTGGCCGTGGAGCTGCTCACCGCGGCGCGGGCGCTCGACTTCCGCGCTCCGTTGCGCCCGGCCCCGGTGACGGCTGCGGCCCGCGACCTCCTGCGCACCCACGTCGACGGCCCCGGCCCCGACCGTCACCTGGCCCCGGAGATCGCCGCCGCGGAGGCCCTCATCACCTCCGGCGAGCTGCTGCGCCGTCTGCAGTGAAGGCCACCTTCACTGCGTTGATCGAACACAGCGGCGCGCAGCGCCTCCGTTTGGGTGGTGGCGGGAGACGGGTGGGCGCAGGCAAGGTGGCCTTCACCGCAGTCCGGGGTCCGCTTCGGGGTCAGCTGAGGAAGGCGTCGCGGAGGGGGCCCAGGGCGTCCAGCAGGCCCAGTTCGCGGGCCTGCTCGGCGGCCGTCGCCCGGACGTCTGGGGCCAACTCGGCCGCCGTCGGCGCCAGCCGCTCGTGCTGCTGGGCATCGAGGCGCGCGAGCAGGTCGAACAGGGCGTACCACAGGTCGTGCTCGTGGGCCGCCAGCACGAGCCCGCGGTAACGGCTCTCCGGCAGCGTGCCGAGGAGGAAGCCGGCCTTGCCCTTGTCGTCCAGCAGGAACGCGACCCGCAGCACCGCCAGGTCGTCGAGCACGGACAGGCCCACCGCGGCGACCTCGTCGGGGACCTGTCCCACGAACCGGCCGAGGGTGATCCAGTCCTCGCGCCGCCGCAGCTCGCCGCTGACGGCCGTGACCGTGCCGGTCGGCAGCCTGGCGACTATGTGCGCGGCGCGCCGGGGGTCCAGCTCCGCGGCGACGTCGGCGAGGAACGCGGGGGAGAGGCGGCCTGCGATCTCCACGCCCCGGCCCGCGTCGACGAGCCCGGCCATCCGGGCGGCGAGCAGCGGTCCGAATGCCTTCTCGGCGATACCGGCGAGCACCGCCGCGGGCAGGAGCCTGCTGGCGGCGGCCATGCGGCGCAGCGCGCCGAGGTTGGCGTCGAAGAGGGTGTCGGTGACCTGCTCGCGCAGCTTCCTGATGTCGGCGGTGGGCACGTCGCGCAGGAAGCCGAAGCGCTCGGGGTCGGCGCCGAGCACGCGCGCCAGCTTGAGGACCTCGGCGCGGGCCTCGAGCCGGTCGAGTGCGTCACTCACAGCCCAGCCGCCTTGCGAACGGCGCCCCTGAGCAGGAACGGCACGTGCGAGAGCGACTCCTCGGCCGCCGCCGACAACGCCGCGGCCTGCTTGCGCCTGGCCTGCCGCAACGCCTCGCCGAGTACCTCCTTGTGCTCCTCGGCGAGCGCATCGATGCCGGGCGGAAGTGGCGTGCCGAGCTGCTCGGCGAGCGTGCGCTGCGAGCGGGCCATAGTCGGCCATGATGCCTTACGGTGCGGGTCATGGCACTCAAGATCGAGACTTCCACGATCAAGGTCGGCGACCTCGGCGCCTACCTCTCCCGCCCGGATGGCGGTAGCACGGGCGGGATGCTCCTGCTGCCGATGATCACCGGGATCGGGGAACAGGTCCGCGAGTTCGCCGACGACCTCGCGAGGGCGGGCGTCACCGCGCTGAGCTGGGACCCATGGCACGGGCCGAGCTTGGACGACACGCCGAGGGAGCGGCTCGCGGAGCTGATGGGGCAGCTCGACGACGAGACGTGCCTCGACGAGATGCGCAGGCTCCTCGACCACCTTTTCGGCGAGCTGGGGGTTACCAGGGCCGGCGTGATCGGCTGGTGCCTCGGCGGGCGGTTCGCGCTGATCCTCGGAGCGCGTGACGAACGGCTCGCGAACGTCGTCGCCTACCACCCGACGGTGCCCGGCACACCCGCTCCCAACCACACCGTCGACGCCGTCGAGCACACGGCCCGCATCGGCGCCCCGGCGATGATGCTCTACCCGGGCGCCGACGCGATCGTGCCGCACGAGAGCTTCCACCGGTTGCAGACCGCGCTGCAGTCCCGTGAGACCGGGCCGAGCATCGTGCACGTGTACCCGCGGGCCGAGCACGGTTTCTCCGACCGCAGCAGGCACGGCAACGAGGTCAACGCCACCGCGTACGCCCTGTCGTGGCCGCAGGTGCTCGAGTTCGTGAAGGCCACCACCGCTTGACTTTCGGCAGTGCCGCCCGCGGGGAGCCGTCGGTAGCGTCCGGACTGTGAACGAGAGGTGGCGGCGCCGGGCGGCGGTACTGCTCGACATCGCCGTCTGGGCGTTCGTGTGCGTGGTGTGCGGGTACGAGGCCCGCCACAACGAGACGCCGTGGGAGCTGGTCGCGGGCCTGGTCACGGCGACGGTGGCGATGGTGACGGCCAGGCGGATGCCGCTCGTCTCGTTCACCGTCGCGGCTCTGTCGAGCTACGCCGTGCTGTTCAACTACCTCGGCCGGTTCCCGGTCTGGCCCGTGTTCCTGATGCTCGCCGCCGGCTACTTCGCGGGCAGGCGCATGGTGCGGGTGCGGCCCGCGCTGCTCGTGCTCGCTGGCATCACCGTGGGCGGCGTGCCGGTGTCGTTACTGGCCCCGGAGGGCATCGAGAGCTGGCCGACCCTGCCGTTGACGGTGCTCTTCGCCGCGTTCGTGCCCTGGCACCTCGGCCGGTACGTGCGACTGCGCGAGGACCTGCTGCACTCCGGCTGGGAGCGGGCCGGGCAGCTGGAGGCACAGCAGCGCAGCACCGCAGAGCAGGCGCGCCTTCGGGAGCGAGCGCGGATCGCCAGCGACATGCACGACTCGCTCGGCCACGAGCTGAGTCTCATCGCGTTGCGGGCCGGTGCGCTGGAGCTGGCTCCCGAACTCGGCGAACGGCACCGCGCCGCCGCAGGTGAGCTGCGGGAGAGCGCTGCGGCCGCGACCGAGCGGCTGCGCGAGATCATCGGCGTGCTGAGGGAGGACGCGCCGCCCGTGGAGCCCGCCGGTGGGTCGGTCACCGACCTGGTGGAGCGCAGCCGAGCCTCCGGGCTGGTGGTGGAGGCGCTCGTGGACGACGGCGCGGCCCCGCCCATGGTGGAGCGTGCCGTGTACCGGGTGGTGCAGGAGTCGCTCACCAACGCCGCGAAGCACTCGCCTGGCGCGGCCGTGACGGTCGAGGTTCAGCGCGGGCACTCGGAGACGCTCGTGACCGTCCACAACGGACCTGCCGGGGGCGAGCCGGAGTCCGCTGCCTCCGGGCAGTACGGGCTCGCCGGGCTGCGCGAGCGGGTCCGGCTGCTCGGCGGCACGTTGCGGGCTGAGCCCGAGGACGGCGGGTTCGTGGTGGCGGCCCGCCTGCCGCACCACGCCTCGCCCGCGGAGGAGGAACCGGCCGGGGACGGGTCGGAGTCGGCTCGCCAGCTCGCACATGCCCGCCGTCAGGTGCGGCGCACGCTGCTCAACGCGCTGCTGATCCCCGCGGCCGTGGTGTTCGTGCTGTTCGCGGTGAGCACTGTCTACTACGTCTACAACGTCTTCGCCTCCGAGCTGGACGCCGACGACTACGAGCGGCTCCAGGTCGGCCAGCTGCGGGCCGACATCGAGCTGGTGCTGCCGTCGCAGGAGCGGCTGGAGGCGCCGGAGGGCCCCGAGCCGCCGGGGGTGGTGTGCGAGTACTACGGCACCGACGCCGGGCTGCTCGGCTGGAGCGGGGATGCCTACCAGCTGTGCTTCGCGAACGCGCGGCTGGTGTCGAAGGAACGGATCTCGCGGGTGGAGGGGGACGACAATTGATCAGGGTGCTGCTGGCCGACGACGAGGCGATGGTGCGGGCCGGGGTGGCGGCGATCCTCGCGGCCGACGGCGGCATCGAGGTGGTGGCCGAGGCCGCCGACGGGCACGAGGCCGTGGAGCAGGTGCGGCTCACCCGGCCCGACGTGGCGCTGCTCGACATCCGCATGCCGCGCCTGGACGGGCTCGCCGCGGCGCGGGAGATCCGTTCGGTGCGGCCGGACACGGCGGTGGTGATGCTGACGACGTTCGGTGAGGACGCCTACATCGGCACGGCGCTCGGCGACGGCGCGAGCGGGTTCCTGCTCAAGTCGGGCGACCCACGCGAGCTGATCGCGGGCGTGCGGGCGGTTGCCGAGGGCGCTGCGTACCTGTCGCCGAAGGTCGCCAAGCGGGTGCTGACCCAGCTTTCCGGGGGGCCGCAGCTGTCGAGGAGCGCGCAGGCGAAGGAACGGGTGGCCGGGCTCACCGAGCGTGAGCGGGAGGTGCTCGCGCTCGTTGGTTCCGGTTTGTCCAATGCGGACATAGCGAAGCGCCTGCACGTGGTGGAGGGCACGGTCAAGGCCTATGTCAGCACCATCCTGAGCCGGCTCGGGGCACGCAACCGCGTGCAGGCGGCGATCACGGCTTACGAGGCAGGCCTGGTGTGATCGCGGGCGGCCGCCAGCCCGCTGCGAACTCGTTCTGCCGCAATGCGAACGCCGCGGGCATCCGGCGCAGAACTCCGTTGCGCAGCGCGCCGAGCAGCGGGCTGCGCAGCCCGTTGCCGAATCGTCCCGCCAGCGCGGAGGCCCGCACTATCGCCCGCGTGCGGGGCCCGCGGGCGGCGTCGTAGGCGGTGAGCGCGGACCCGACGTCGGCGTTCCCGGCGACGCACGCCGCGAGCACGGCGGCGTCCTCGATCGCCTGACAGCCGCCCTGGCCGAGGAACGGTTTCATGGCGTGCGCGGCGTCGCCGAGCAGCGCGACGCGGCCTGCGACGTAGGTCGGCAGCCGTCGCCGCTGCACCCGCAGATCGTGGTGCAGGACGGCGTCGGGATCGGTGTCGGCGACCAGCGAGCGCACCACGGCAGGCCACCCGGCGAGCCGACTCAGGACGTAGCCTTTCGGGTCGGTGTGGTGGGTGCCCTCCCCGGCGACGAACGACGCGAACCAGTACCGCACGCCGCCAGCGAGCGGGATCGTGCCGAACTCGGTCCCCGGCCCCCAGCAGATGCCGAGGCCCACGTCGGGGCGGTCGTGGGTGAGTGCGCGGAAGGCCGTGAACCCGCCGTGGACGGTTCCGGAGTGAGCGGGCCACAGCGCGGCGCGCACGCGGCTGTGGATGCCGTCCGCCCCGACGACGAGGTCCGCGTGCTCGCTGGTGCCGTCGCGAAAGGTCACCCTTCCCTCGCGGCTCACCGTCTCGACCTCGGTGCCGGGACGCAGCGCCCCGGGCGGCAGGGCGTCGCGCAGAAGCGCGATCAGGTCGGCGCGGCGGATGCCCACGAGCGGTGAGCCGAACCGGCGCTCGAACGCCGCGCCGTCGAAGCGGATGATCGGCCTGCCCTTCGCGTCGTGCACGCCGCCGGACCGCTGCGGCGCGAGCAGGGGAGCGAGGCGGTCGCCGAGGCCAAGCGCGCCCAGTGCGTGCACGGCGTTGGGCCACAGCGTGATCCCGGCGCCGATCCCGGTGAACTCGGGCGCGCGCTCGACGACGGTGACCCGCAGCCCAGCCAATCGCAGGGCGATGGCCGCGCTGAGCCCGCCGATGCCGCCGCCGATGACGATCGCGGTGTCCATGACGCCCACTCTACAGCTGTAGAGTGAGGGCATGGACTCACCGAGGCTCGCGCGCATCGGCGACGCCGCGATCGAGCTGATCGCGCGCGAGGGACTGCGCGGGCTCACCCACCGCGGGGTGGACCGGGAGGCGGAGCTGCCCCCGGGCTCGACGTCGTACTACGCACGCACCCGCCTCGCCCTGCTGGAGCTGGCGATCGCGCGGATGGTCGAGCTGGACGACGGTCACCTCGCGCGGCCGGTCGAGGGGCCGGACGACGCGGCCGAGGCGATCGCGGCGTTCCTGCACCATTCCGTCACCGACGGCCGCACGCGCACCCTCGCCCGCTACGAGCTCGCACTGGAGGCCACCAGGCGGCCCGAGCTGCGCGCCGCCTACGACCGGGGCGGTAGGCACCTGCGCGAGCACGCGGCCGCGGTGCTCACGAAACTGGGCGCCGTTGAGCCGGAGGCACATGTGCGCACGCTCGTCGGCTGGTGTGAGGGAATCGCCTTCGACGCGCTCGCGGGCGCCGGCGGCGAGCCCTCGAGAGAGGAACTCGCCGCCGGCGCGCGCAGTCTGCTGTGCACGGTTCTGGGGGAACGTTAGGCGTCGCGCCGCCGTAGCACCGCGTCGCCAGCCGCGAGCGCCGCGACCACCCACCCGGCCAGCACGCCGATGCCGGCGAACTCGTTGTACGGCACCGGATTCCCCGACAGGGGACTCGGCTCGCCCTCTCCGAGCATGACGTTGACCCCGGCGATGCCCGGCAGGTAGTCGAGCGCCGCGACCAGCCCCATGCCGCCGAGCAGGAGCGGCGCCACCAGCAGCAGCAGGAAGGTCACCGTCAGCGCACCGGCGACGCTGCGCAGCGCCACCGACACGCCGACCGTGAACATGCCCAGCAGCGCGCAGTAGGCGCCCGCCGCCAGCGCCGTTCGCACGGCCTCGCCGATCGACGTGTCCGGCACCCGGTCGTTCAGCAGCGGCACGCTCACCGCGATCGCCAGCGCCGCCAGCACCACGCCGAGTACGAACAACGTTGGCGCGAGCACCGCGCACTTCGCCGCGAGCACCCGCCTGCGCACCGGCACCCACTGCAGGGTCGAGCGGATGCTGCCCGTCGCGTACTCACCGGCCACGAAGAGCGCGGCGAGCGCCAGCACCACGAACTGCACCAGGTAGAACACGCCGTCGACCGCGATCCGGCTCGCCGGGAGGTCCGTCGACTCCGAGATCGCCGTGAGCCCGGCCTGGCCGGCCATCAGCACGACCGCGCTGCCGAGACACCACCACGTCGAGCGCACCGACCACAGCTTCGTCCACTCCGCGTGTGTCGCCGCCATCGTCAGACCCCCAGTGCCCGCTCGGAGACGCCGTACTCCACGGCGCTCGCCGTCAACTCCAGATACGCCTGCTCCAGCGACGCCGTGCGCGGCGACAGCCCGTGCAGCCGCACGCCCAGCGCGTGTGCCGCGTCGCCGACCCGCTCCACCGGCATGTCCCGGACCACCAGCTCGCCGTCCGAGGGCAGCTCCACCTCGGCGCCGTCGCGGCGCAGCCGTTCGGCCAGCACCCTCCGGTCCCCGGCGTCCGGCAGCCGGACGTGCACGGCGGACACACTGTTGTTCGCGATGAACTCCTCGATCGGCGCGTCGGCCAGCAGCCTGCCCTTGCCGATCACCACGAGCCGGTCGGCGGTCAGCTGCATCTCGCTCATCAGGTGGCTCGACACGAGCACGGTCCTGCCCTCGGCGGCCAGCGAGCGCATGAGGCCACGCACCCACAGCACGCCGTCGGGGTCGAGCCCGTTCACCGGCTCGTCGAACATCAGCACCTTCGGATCGCCCAGCAGCGCGCCCGCGATGCCCAGCCGCTGCGACATGCCCAGCGAGAACGCGCCCGTGCGCTTGCGGGCTGCCTCGGTGAGCCCGACCTGCTCCAGCAGTTCGCCGACCCGCCGGTCGGGGATGTCGTTGCTGCGGGCCATGGCCAGCAGGTTCTTCTCCGCGGTGCGGCCGGGATGCAGGGCCTTCGCGTCCAGCAGCGCGCCGACCTCCCGCAGCGGGTGCGGCAGTTCGGCGTAGGGCCGTCCGCCGACCAGTGCCAGCCCCGACGTCGGATGGTCCAGGCCCAGCACCATGCGCATGGTCGTGGACTTGCCTGCGCCGTTCGGGCCGAGAAAACCGGTGACCGTCCCCGGCTCGACGTCGAACGTGAGGTCGTCCACCACTGTTTTGGCCCCGTAGCGCTTCGTGAGCGAACGCAGCGTGATCATGTTCTCCTCCGTGGACTCGTGCAGGTCACGAAGCTAGGGGCGGGAGGAGCGCCGACACACTGCCCGATCGCAACAGGCAGGAGCCGACTTTCGTCGGGCACAATGCGGCCCATGACGAGCGGTATGCCACGGCGCGGGCGAGACGTGACCATCGTGGACTTCGTGATGCTCGCGCTCGCGATCTTCTCCGTGGTCCTGCTCTGCTACATCATGTTCTTCGAGCACTCGGCGCGGACCGCCCGCACCGTCTTCATCATCGACACGTCGATCTGCGGCGTGTTCCTGATCGAGTTCCTGTGGCGGTGGCGGGCGGCGGGCTGGGAGAAGTGGTTCCCGCTCCGCCGCTGGTACGAGGTGCTCGGCATGATCCCGATCGCCCACCCCGCGCTGCGTGGCTTCCGGCTGCTGCGGATCGTGGTGGTGGTCGTGCGGCTCGCACGTACCGCCGACCGCGCGTTCGGCGAGCAGTTCACCCAGCGGCTCGTCGAGCGCTTCTCGCGGCCGATCGTGCTGGCGATCAAGAAGCCAGTCACCATCGCGGTGCTCGACGAGGTGGTGAAGGTGCTCGAGACCGGCAACTACCCGGAGAACCTCGCCCGCTCGCTCGCTAGCCACAAGGAGATGCTGCGGGAGATCGTCACCGAGAAGCTCAAGAACGACCCGCAGGCCGGTCGGCTCTCGAGGCTGCCGTTCCACGACGAGATCGTCAAGTCCGTTGTGGACACCTCGATCCGCGTGATCCTGGACGTGCTCACCGACGAGCGCATCGACCGGTTCTTCGCCGAGGTGGTCAGGGAGAACCGCGAGCAGATCCGCGAGGCCGTGCAGCTCGGCCTCCACGAGGAGGACGACGAGGAGCTGGCTGCCAAACTGCCCGTTCGTCCGGAACGGTCGCTGTACACATGAACAAGCGGGAGAACCAGCGGCCACCCGGGGCCGCCGACTGGCACGCGCGGATGGCCCTGCGCGGTGGCCCGGTGACGCATGCACTCGCGCGGGCGGGTGCGCTGCTGTTCGCCTTCGCCGGCGCGCTGGTGATGCTCGGCGTCGTGGTGCTCTACGCGGCGAATCCGGGCGAGGAGGCCATGGACAACTCCGTGGCCGCGAACGTGGTGGGCGGGATCGTCGTGTTCGTGCCCATCGGGGCCGTCGGCTTGGGACTCATCGGCCTCGCGGCGCAGTACGCGGCCCGGTCGTGGCTGCGGACCCCGACCGAGGCGGAGCGGCGCGCCGCACGCGATGCCGAAGCACGGACTGCGCGTTTCGCCAGGGAGGGTCTCCGTCCGGAAGGCCGCTGGGCGCGCTCGTTCGAGACGTGCGCGCGGTCGGTCACCGCGTTCCACGCCGTGGTCGGCACGCTCCCCGAAGGCGCGGCGCGAAGCTGGTTCGCCGACATCGGCGAGACCCTCGACGGCGAGCTGTCGGAGGCGCTGCGGCTCGCGAGGCTCGGGGAAAGCCTGCAGCCCGGGGACACCGGTGAGCCGAGTGCGACGTCGCTCAAAAGTCGCCGAACTACTGCGTGCCGCGGAAACCTCCTTCGCCGAGACCACCGAACGGGCCGCGGCGATCGCACTGGGCCTTCGCGACGATTCCGACTTCGTCCGGGTCCGCGCCCAGCTCGACATGCTCGCCGAGCAGGCGCCGAACCTCCGCGCCGAGGGCCTCACCTAGCGCCCCCGCGTCAGGGCGCCGCCGCAGTGAAGGCCACCTTCGCCGCGGTTCGCCGGGCTCATCTGGCACGCCGCTTGGCGCCACGGGCGGGTTCCGCGGTGAACGGGTCCTCCGGCCACGGGTGCTTCGGGTAACGGCCCCGCAGCTCCGCCCGCACGCCCGGGTAACCGTTGCGCCAGAACGACTCCAGGTCGGCCGTCACGGCGGCGGGGCGGCCCGCCGGGGAGAGCAGATGCAGCACCACGGGCACCCTCCCGCCCGCGACGCGCGGGGTGGCGAGCCAGCCGAACGTCTCCTGCAGCTTCACGGCGAGCACCGGTTCCCCGCTCGCGTAGTCAACCCGGATGCGGGAGCCCGTCGGGACCTCGATGCGGTCGGGCGCCAGCTCGTCGAAGCGGCTCGCCTCCGGCCACGGCAGTAGCCTGCGCAAGGCGGCCGCCGTGTCGATACGGGCGAGGTCCGCGCCCCTGCGCACCGCCGACAGTTCCGGCTCCAGCCAGTCACCCGACCTCGACAGCAGAGCCTCGTCCCCGGTGTCCGGCCACGGCGCCCCCACGTGCTCGTGGAGGAACGCCAGCCGCTGCCGCAGCCGAACGGCCTCGGCGGGCCACGACAGCAGGCCAAGGCCCTCCCGGCGAAGTCCCTCGCGCACGGCTTCACGCACCCGTGCCGGGTCCGGCTCTGGCAACGGGCGTTCGGCGAGCGTGATCGCGCCGAGCCTGCGCACCGACCGGGCCACGAGCTCGGCTCCCGCGAAGGTGATCTCCTCCGACTCGGTCACCAGATTCGCCGCGATGCGTGTGGCCAGCGCCTCGTCGGCCCTCGCGGCCAGGCGGATCACGCCGTGCGCGCGGCCGGGCTCGCGGGTCGCCTCGGCCACCGCGAGCCACTCGGACTCGCCGAGGCCGCTGCCCGGCGGCAGCTCGGCCGCCGTCCCTCCGGCCATCAGGTACACGTTCGAGCCCTCACCTCGGCGGCGCGCGAGCCGCTCGGGGTGGGCCAGCGCCACGACGGCGGCCGGGTCCGGCGCCTCCCTCCCGCCCTCGACCAGCCCGGCGAGCCTGCGAACCTCCTTGCGCAGGCGCCCGTTCGGCTCTCCCGCGCGCCTGCGCAGCTCGGCCTCCACGTCGGTCAGCCGGGCTCCCTCGTCCAGCAGCGCGACGACCTCGGCCGCCGAGCGGGCGCCGACCTCGGCCGCGCCGTCGAGCAGCGCGCGGGCGAGCCGGGGGTGCAGGCCGAGCGCGGCCATGCGGGTGCCGCGCTCGGTGACCGTCCCGTCCTCGGCCACGGCGCCGAGCGTGTGCAGCAGCCGACTCCCCGCCGTCAGCGCGCCCTCCGGCGGCGGGTCCCACCAGCTGAGCCCGCTGCCGTCCGGTGTAGACCAGCACGCGAGTTCCAGCGCGAGGCGGGACAGCTCGGCCGTGCGGATCTCGGGCTCGGGATACGCGGGCAGGCTCGCGTGCTCGTGGGCGGGCCAGCAGCGGTAGACGGTTCCGGGCCCGAGCCGTCCCGCCCGGCCCGCTCGCTGGTCCGCCACGGCCGCCGACACCCGCACCGTCGCCAGGCCGGGCAGGCCGCGGCGGTGGTCGACCCTCGGCACGCGAGCCAGCCCGGAGTCGACCACCGCCCGCACCCCGGGCACGGTGAGGCTCGACTCGGCCACCGCCGTCGCCAGCACCACCCGCCTGCGCGGCCCCTTGGTGAGCGCGGCGTCCTGCCGGACGGCCGACAACCTGCCGTGCAGAGGGAGGACGTCCACGCCGGGCACGTCCAGCAGGGCCGAAACCCTCGCGATCTCCGCCGCACCCGGCAGGAACCCGAGCACGTCACCCTCCGTTTCGGACAGTGCCGTGCGCACGGCGCGGGCGAAGCACGCCTCGATGCGCTCACCCCGTGACGGCGGGTGGTAGGCGATGTCGACCGGGTGGCTAGTGGCGTGCGCCGTGATGACCGGAGCGTCCCCGAGCAGCGCGGCGAGCCGGTCGGCGGCCACGGTCGCCGAGGTTGCGAGCAGCCGCAGGTCCTCGCGCAGCCCTTCCCGCACGTCGAGCAGAAGCGCCAGCAGCAGGTCCGCGTCGAGGTGCCTTTCGTGGCACTCGTCGAGCAGTACCGTCGAGACGCCCGGCAGCTCCGGGTCGTGCTGGAGCCTGCGCACCAGCAGGCCCGTGGTGACGACCTCGATCCGCGTGCGGCTCGACGTGCGCCGGTCGCCGCGCACCGCGTAGCCCACTGTCCCGCCGACCGGCTCTCCGAGCAGCGCGGCCATGCGGCTCGCGGCCGCGCGGGCGGCAAGTCGCCGCGGCTCGGCTACCACGACCCTGCCCTCGGCGGCGTCCGCGAGCGCGAGCGGCACGAGCGTGGTCTTCCCGGTGCCCGGCGGTGCGACGAGCACGGCGCTGCCGTGCCGGGCGAGCGCGGCGTCCAGATCGCCGAGCACCTCGCGCACCGGCAGGGCGGGCAGCTCCGCTGTGACGAGCCTCGCGACCGGCAAGCTTGCCTCCTCACAGCCTTCTCAGACGCGGTCACTAGCCTAGGTCGTAGAAAGCACGAGGAAGGACCCCAGTGGGCGGAGCGGAGCGGACCGCGCGCAAGCGCCGGCAACAGCAGCTACAGCAGCAGTCGGCCGGGAAACAGGCGGTGGCGAAGGCCAGGAAGGGCACCGACCCGAAGCGCGTCGGCATCATCGTCGGCGCGATCGTGGTGGTGGCTGCCGTGGTGATCGGCGGTCTCATCTGGACCAACAGCTCGCAGAACGCCACCGAGGGCCAGACGATCCCCACCACGCAGGCGCAGGCCTCGGAGTACCCCGAGCGGCGCGACGGCCTCGTGGTCGTGACGGGCAACCCGGACGCCCCCGTGACGATCGACGTCTACGCCGACTTCCTGTGCCCGGTGTGCCGCCAGTTCGAGGAGGCGTACGGCCAGGAGATCCAGCAGAAGGTGGCACAGGGCCAGCTGCGCCTGCGCACGCACATGGTGCCCATGCTGGTGGAGGCATCCGACCCGCCGGGGTACTCGCTCGACGCCGCCAACGCCTCGCTGCTCGCCGCCGACGCTGGCAAGTTCACCGCGTTCCACGACAGCCTGTTCGCCAACCAGCCCGAGGAGGGCAAGCGCGGTTACAGCAAGGAACAGCTGATCCAGCTCGGCCGCGACCTCGGCATCACCGACCCCGCGTTCGCCCAGGGCGTCAACAGCGGGAAGTTCGACAGCCAGCTCACCGCCGAGATGGAGCGCATCAGCAACGACTCCTCGCTGCACCAGGACTTCGGCAATGGCAACCGCGGTTTCGGCACCCCGACCGTCACCCACAACGGCAAGATCGTCGACTTCACCGACCAGCAGTGGCTGAACAAGCTCCTCTCGAACGCGCAGAGTTAGCCGTTTCCCCTTCTCGTGCACTGTCGGTGTTCTAATCTGAGCCCGGAGTGCTCGCGGGAACCGTTCGCGTGCCCCCGGCGTCGCACTCCCGGGTACGAGGAGGGGACGTGGACGGGACACCACACCGGGGTTTCTGGGTCGACGAGGGGGCGTACGCCGACTACGCGCGGGCGATCGATCCCACGGGCGACGACCTTCGCGGCGCGAGCGACTCGCACCTCGCGCCGCACGTCGAGCTGGCGGGGGACGGCTTCTCCGCGATGGGCTCGGAGGCCGGGTTTTCCGGCGCCTACGCCAACCGCATGCGGGGACTGCGGGAGCGGCTGAGCCGGCTCGGCGGGCAGTGGCAGCAGATGGGTGACGCCGCGCGGCAGACGAGCGCCAACTACGACGCCGTCGAGGCCGATCAGCAGGCCACCATCGAGCGCCTCGGCAAGGAGCTCAGATGACCGAGACCGCACAGGTGATGCGCACGGCGCTGGACCTGCCCGACCAGTTCGCGGGCAAACTGCGCACCGACGACGCCGCCATCGACGGCGCGGTCGGCGGTCAGGCGGCGCTCCGTACCTCGCTCGACGGCGTGCAGGGCTCGGTCGGCAGCCAGCGGGTCGCGCTCGCGTCGCGGTCGTCGGGGCACGCGACCGATCTCGCCACGAGCACGTCGGAGAGCCTGGAGCGTGAGGTCGAGACCCTGCTGAACGAGAGCAGGGAGATCGAGGACGCCGTCACCGAGGCCGCCGAGGCGCTCAAGATCGGCCAGATCGAGAACGACCGGATCCGCGAGGAGATCATCCGCGAGATCAGCAACACCATGAAGGCCGTCGCGGCCGCGCGGCAGACGCCGCCGGTGCCGACCGGTGGCCAGGCCGCGGTGCGGGAGCTGATGGTCGCGCTGCAGCGCAAGATCGGCGAGCTCACCGGGCAGGCCGCCGACACCAGCGCCGAGACCCTCGGCAAGCTCACCGGCATCGCGGGCAAGCTCGGCGGCACCGAGTCGACCACGTCGAGCAGCGCGAGCGGCAGCACGCAGGTCGCGTCGTCCTTCAACGCGCAGGGCAGCGGCTCCGGTGGTGGCGGCGGTTCCGGCGGTGGCGGAGGCTACAGCGGCGGCGCGGTGACCAAGCCGAGGCTGCCAGTGGCGATCCCGCCCCAGCCCGGCACCGGCGTCAAGATCAACCTGCCCAACGGCAAGACCGTCGAGGCGCCCAACGAGACGGCCGCCAAGGCCGTCCGCGCCGCGTTGTCCCAGCTCGGCGTGCCCTACGTGTGGGGCGGCACCGCGCGCGGCGTCGGCCTCGACTGCAGCGGCCTGACCATGACCTCCTACGGGGAGGCCGGCCTGGAGATCCCGCGCACCGCCAAGACGCAGACCGTCGGCGCCGAGGTCCCGTCGATCGACCAGCTGCTACCGGGCGACCTGGTGGTGTGGTCGGGGCACGTCGCGATGGTGATCGGCGACGGGCAGATGATCGAAGCCGGCGACCCCGTGCAGATCGGCCCCATCCGGACGGACAACGCGGGCCAGCAGTTCATCGGCTTCTACCGCCCGACCGGCTAGGTCGTGTATGACGATCCCGTTGCCGGCTGTGCGGGGATCAGCGCGGCGCCTCGCTGCGTTGTCGGAAGACCCGAGTACGGTCCAGTGCGAGGATCTTCCTCCGCCTTGCGAAGCACCACGCTGATCCCCGCTCGCACGGCAGAGGATCATCAGGCACGACCTAGCTCGGCGCTGGATCTGGTGGGAGGGGCCGCGTAGTGGCGGAGATCGACATCGACCGGGAGGCGTCCCGGGTCGGCGAGCAGATGGAGCAGACGGCCGCGCAGGCGCGTGAGCAGTTCGCGCGGGTCGGCAGCGTCACCGGGCGAGCGGAGTCCGCGGACGGCTCGATCAGGGTCGAGGTGGCGCCCGGAGGGCTGCTCACGGACGTGCGGCTCACCCACGCCGCGCTGCGGGCCGGTACGGACGCGGTCGCGCAGCAGATCGTCGAGCTGGCGAACCGGGCGACGCGGCGCGCGGGCGACCGCATGTACCGGGCGCTGTCACCGGTGCTGGGGCCCGGCAGCGACCGGCAGCTGGCCTCGCTCGGCTACGAGCCGCTGCCCGACGACGAGGACGAGGCCCGCTATCCGGGAGCCGCGCGATGACCGAGCCCACGACGAAGCAGCTCATCGAGACCGCGCGTGCCCGTCAGGACGCGCTGGCGCAGGTCGAGACCCTGATGGCGCAGGCCACCGGCACGGCGCACGACCTTGACAACACGATCCAGCTCACCGTCGACGCGCGCGGGAAGCTGCTCGACCTCTGGCTGGCCCCCGCCGCGGCGAGCTGGGGGCCCGACCGCCTGGGCTCGCTGATCGTCGAGGTCGCCCAGGTCGCGATGCAGGAGGCCACCCAGGCCAGCTACAACAAGGTCGCGCTGCTGCTCGGCGAGGACATGACCTACCTGATCGAGCAGCTGTCGGGCATGCCAGCACCCGCCCGCGCCGCGCACGACGACACGGGCCTGACGGTGGAGGAGTTCCAGCGGCGCAGGGAGGAGCGCCTCGGCGGTCGCCGGACGCAGCCCAGCACCCCGGCCGATGCGGACGATGACGCCTACGACCTGGAGTCCTTCGACCCGGCGACCCTGCGCTCCGACCGCTGAGCCACCCCCCGATTGAGGCGGGATGGCGGTGGGGTAAAGTAATCAACACGTGAGCGGCACTCCCGCTTCACCCGGGGCTATGGCGCAGCTGGTAGCGCACCTCACTGGCAGTGAGGGGGTCAGGGGTTCGAGTCCCCTTAGCTCCACCCTAGGGGTCTTACTAGAACAAGTGCCTGAATGAAGGCCACGAAGTAGGACCGTGACGCTTGACGGCGTGCAAGGACCACCCGCGTTGCGGGTGGTCCTTTTGTTTGTGTCCTCCGCGTTGGATGCGGCGGTCCGCTGACCTTGGATGGCGTGGAGTTCGCCGAAGGGTTCACGGAGCTCACCGTCTGTGATCTTGTCGTCCTCGATGTAGAGGGCGTGGAAGATCGCCTGGTTGAGGAGGCGGCGCTGTTGGTCGTTGCAGCGTCGGTACAGCTGGTCGGGCTGTTCGAGGAGGGCAAGGCTGGCGTTGACGAGCTGGGCGCTGTCGGTGAGGTCGGCGTTGGCTGTGTCGAGGCGCTCCTCCAGCCGGCGGCGCTCGCGGGCGATGTCGCGCAGCTTCTCCTTGACCTTGGTCCGAGGCAGCGTGCTGTCGGCGGCGAGGTCGATCAAGTTCTCCTCCTTCGTGTCGAGTTCCTTGAGCTGTGTGGTGATTTGCTTGCGCAGCAGGCGTGCGGACTTTTCCTGCTCGCCGAGCACGGCATCGATCTGGTCGCGCATGTCAGCGATGAACGGCTGGCTGAAGCGAATCGCGGAGTAGTGGCGCTCAACCGCGTCCTCGACGAGTGTGACGTTGACGTGGGGTGCTTGGCACAGCCCCTTTTGCCGGCCGCGGCAGAAAAAGTACAGGTACTCGGCACCCTTCGAGTTGATGGTCCGTTGGATGATCATCCGCCGCTTGATGCCGTCGCGTTGGCAGCGTCCACAGAACAGCGATCCCTTGAGGTAGTGGTGGTGGACGCGACGGCGTTCTTGTGCCGTCATGCGCGATTCGAGGATCTCCTGGACGGTGTCGAAGAGGTCCTCGTCGATGAGGGGCTCGTGTCGCCCCTGGATTTCTTCGCCGTCGTACTCGACGTATCCGAGGTAGTAGCGATCGCGCAGCATTTGCGAAATCTTGTTCTCGGAGACCTTCTTGGCTGGGTGTCGCCGGGTGGCCCTGGTGCGGAGGCCGCGGTCGTAGAGCTCGTCAGCCAGCTCTTCTTGCGTGTAGTCGCCGGTGGCGAAGAGCTCGAAACCCAGCTGGACAAAGGGCGCTCGTTCGGGGTCGACGATGATCGTGCGGATCACGCGGCCGTCGGAGTGGTCGATGTGGTTGAGGTAGCCGAGCTTCGCGCGGCCGAGCGTGCCGCCGTTGCGGGCCTTCTGGCCCATCTTGTAGGCGATGTCGGCACCGGACTGGCGGGATTGGTACTCGTTGAACGTGGCCAGGATGCCGTGCATCAGCTGGCCGACCGGGGTGTCGTCGATGGCCTCGGTGGCCGAGACCAGGGTGACGCCGCGCTTGCGCAGGTCTGCCATGACGATCGCGTCGTCGTAGCGGTTCCGCGCCATGCGCGAGAGCTGGTAGATGATGATGACGTCAACGTCGCCCTGGCTGCGCACCCGCGCGAGCATCTGTTGGAATGCTTCGCGCTTAGTCATCTCCATGGCTGAGCGTCCGGGCTCGACGTACTCGTCGATGACCGTGACGCCCAGGTCCCGCGCCTTGCGCAAGCACGCTTCCCGTTGGGCCGGAATGGAGATGCCTTCCGGGTTGTAGTCGGTCCGGACTTGCCCGGTCGAGGACACGCGCAGGTAGATCACTGCGCGAGTGCCGGGGGCAAGGTCGTCCATCGGCGGCTGGATGGGGATGGTGACGTCCTGCTGCAGTTCATCGATGAAGTCGGCATAGGCGCTGGTCATGACACCTCCTTCTGAGGGCGGCCTGGACGGAGGACCGTGCAACCGGCGAGTGGGTCCTGGCGGCTGGATCGCGCGCTCCCGGCGAGCGGCGAATTCATGGCCGGGTTGCTGTTTCTCGACGGCTGCGGAACCGCGCGAGCATGCGTCGGAACAGCTGGCGTTTCGGCCGTCGCCAGAGTCGAGCGTTTGGGTCGACGTACTCGTCGATGAGCCAGACGCCCAGTTCCCTGGCCTTGCGCAGACATGCCGCACGCTGGGCCGTGACGCTGTGGTCGGTCTCGGCCCGTCCGAGCGAGGCCACGCGCGTGTAGATCACCGCGCGGGTGGTGGGCGCAGGGGCATCCGACGGCTGGAGTTCGTTGTCCGAGTTGGCGTAGTCGGTGGTCATGACACCTCGTTACGAGTCGGTCTGGATGGGGATGTGCTGGTCGGCGCAGTGGGCCCCGGCGGGATTTGCAGTTACCCGGCGAGCGGTGACTCGTCGGCGGATTGCTGGTCGTGGCGACGACGGTCGCGACGATCTGCGAGTGCGCCGGTCTGCTCGATCTCCGCGACGGCACTCACCACGCGTACGAGGAAGAGGCCGTGCGCGGTCTCCGTGTCGAGGGCGGGATCAGCGGCCGAGACGACCCGCACGCCTCGGGACGTCAGCTCGTTGAGCACGAAGGCGAGGTGCTGCGTCTTGCGGGAAAGGCTGTACAGGTGGTTGACGACGAGCACGTCGATGACTCCGGATCGGGCTGCCGCCAATACCCGTTGCAGCCCAGGACGCTTCAGCGTGCCGCCTGATGCGTAGTCGCTGCTGCGGAGAGCGATGTGCCAACCGGGTTGGGCCGCGACGTAGGTCTGCAGGTGATCGCTTTCGCGGAGCGTGGGCCACCGCGGGTAGAGGCCGACGCGTACCAGCCGTCGAGTCCGTGGGTGTGCGGCCCGACGGCTGCGGGGATCGCAAGTGGCAGGCGGCATTGTGGTGAACCTTCCTTTCGAGTCATTGGCGAGTGGCTTCGATCCGCTGGGTTCGTTGCGCGAACGCGAACGCGCGACGTCATGCCGCGTCGCGGCGGTGATCGGGGTGGCTGGCGTCTGAGGTGCCTGGCTCGGCGGGCAGTGTTTGCTCGCTGGCTTCGGCCTGCGCCAGGTCTGCCGCGAGGCTGGCGACCACCCGCGCGAGCTTGCGCATGTCGGGGGGATCGCGGCGGACACCGCGCACCACCACGTTGCGCACAGCTCTGCTCGCGCCAACGCGCCGTCGGGGTTGCCTGCTCGGCGCGTTGACGGGGCTTCCCTGCTGCTCCTGGTCGGCCGGAGCAGGAACGTCGGCGCAGTTGTTGTCGGCCTGATCGGGGTTGCGAGGTTGAGCGCACATGAGCGCCCCCTTCGTGCCCGTGAAGCCCGCGGCTGGCGGAGGTTCACAGGGCTGCTGGTCGGCGACAGGAACCGTCGACACAGCGGGCACTCCCAGCTGCCGACACCTGCGGTCGCCGATCCGCGCGAAGCGGGTTTCGCGGCGATGCGGGCACGCACCATGACGTGCGTTGAATGAGCTGGGACCGCCAAAGCTGTCACGACCAACGGGCCTCTACTCCCCGCATGCGTCTGTGTGGGGCCGGCGCTCGTGGCCGTGTTGGACTCTTGCCGTTCGGTAGGACTGTGTGCCTTGCCGAACTGGTGCTGGGTCACCTCGTCAGCACGAGGTGGGCGGTCGACGCGAGTCCAGAAGATCGCTACCGGCGCTGACCGCGAACGGCGGCGCGTCGGCATGGCGATGAACGTGATGGGTGCCGAAGCACCTCCTCTCTGTTGAACCGGGGACAGGTGCGCCATTCAACTAAGGTAACACCTGAATAGATCTAGTGCAGCCTGTGTATCTCAAGTGTCATCTGTGCATGGGTGTGTGTCTGCTGAACACGCCGAACGTGCGGCGGCCGGCTTCGGTCGCCATCGGGGACACTGAGCGTCGGTTGGCGACGGCGCGAAGCGCCTCGGAGCGACGGGGACGGGACGGCAGCGGGTGCAGATCGAGTGGCGGCTGCGGAAAGTCATGGCCTCCCGCGACGTCTGGACGGCGACCCAGCTGCGCGAACTCCTCATCCAACGCGCCGGGTTCGAACTGTCCCTCCAGTCGGTTGACGTGCTGATCAAGAAGCAGCCGGTCCAGGTGAAAGTGGCGACCTTGCAGGCGCTGTGCACGACGCTGCGGTGCACGCCCAACGAGCTGTTCGGAATCGACACGCCACGCGATGTCTCGCTCGTCGAACCGGACACCACGGAGTCCCGCGGCGAGCAGTGAGCCCGCGGCGGCGAATGCGGCGACGGCCATCACGCGGCCCTCCCCAATACCTGCGGGGGACACGCTGTCCGCAAACAGTCCTGCCGAACCAACGTGGTTCGAATCAGCCGATACCAGCTGAGCGCGAAGCGCAGACAGTCCGCCGGGGACTCCGAAGATGAGGAAGTGGTGTGCGTGCGCGGCTGGCTGGATGCCAGCATGGTGGCCATGACGAAGCGTGCGATGTCCAAGGAGGGCGAGGAAGAAGCTCGACGGCTGGTGGAGTCGGTGCGCGGCGTGCCGGTAACCCCTTGGGACGAAGGTGGTGGTCGCGGCTCCAGGTACGACTTCAACATCGGCAAGGACGGCGCGCTGGAGGTAACCAGCCTGGCTGATGAAGGCGCGGAGGTCGTGTTGAGGCGTGCCAGCCGCGCAACGACATCGAGGCCCTCGTCTCGGTTGACCAGGACCTGGCTGGTGATGGTCGACATGCCGAACAACTTCGGACTGACGAGCGGAACACCGAGTTCCGCGGGCTGGCTGACCGGATCGAAGACCAACTCGTGGAGATGGAGCGCCGGGGCGAGTCGGAGATGAGTCGTTGGTCTTCTCGTGTCCAGGGCCTCTGTGATGATCCGTCGTGCCCGTTTCACGGCCTGGCGCGGTTGAGGGTGGTCTCGGCAACCGCGTTCGACGTGAAGGGCCTGCGTCCGCCGGAGATCTTCATGTCTCTGGCTCACGGGCAGGTGTGCCATGGCCCCAACGATCTGCCGGAAGCGATCGAGCAATGCCTGGCGGACAAGCCGGACAACTGGCGAAAGCTCCAAGTACCCGGCAAGGCTGATCGGCAGGTCTTCTTCTGGGCCCGGCAGAGTCGGTGGAGTGCGCTGCGCGCGTTGCGGATGGACGAGTTGCCCAGCCGTGCCCCGGACGTGGAGAAGTACGGGATCACCGGTGTGTGGGCGGGCATCCTCGGGCGGTGGGACAAGGCACTGTTTTGGTCGGTGACCACCGACTGGGTTCGCGTGCAGATAGATGAGAACGCTGAGTCGGCGTAAGGCGACGGCGAGGGTCCACCGACGGGAGGTCATGCCGCGCTCGGCGGGGAGTCGGCCGAGTCCGCCGCGCCGGACGGACCTTCAGCAGCGCCGGGCTGGGCGCGGTGGAAGGTGCGCTCGTCGACGAGTGGCTCGTGCACCTTCGGCGCCGAGGTGACCCATTGCTCGATGGGCGCCGGGCGGCCGGCGACGGTGCGAGCCCAGACCTGGCGCCCGGTGTACTTGACGTTGGTGACAACCCGCCGGACCCCCTTGGCGGTCCAGCGCCCGTTGGGCACAGGGGCGGGGTACTGGTGGGGGTCGCTGTTGAGTCGTGCGGCGATGACGGCGAACGTCATGCCGTGGTCGGCGCGCCAGGTGAAGATCTGTTTGACGACGGCGGCGGTCTGCCAGTCCGGGACGAGGACCGCGCGTAGTTTGCTGTGTCCGCTGGGGTCGGTGACCCGGATGCGCAGGGCTCGGTAGCCGTAGGGCGGCGGCCCGATTTGGTAGCCGGCGCGGACGAGTTCGACCATCGCCTGACGGGCGCGGCGGGTGGTCTCGGCGTGGTGCGCGGCGAGTGGGGCCCACTGGATTCGGTTGCCGCGGGCATCGACCAATACGTCGTCATCGGACTGGTCATCCGCTCGTGCTTCGGGGTCGACGGCGGTTGCACCCGACTGACTTGTCCACAGGTTTGTCCACAGGTGGGCCCACCATGGTGGACGGGTCTCGGCCACCGGTGTGCCGGTGCAATGGTGGTATGCGGCGGCGCGAAGCGCGGTGCGCTTGCGGCGGAACTCGGGGTGCCAGCCGCACTCGCGGCAGTACAGGCGGGTGGTCATGCCGCTCGCCTCCAGCCGGGGTACTCGGCGCCGTTGACGGCGGGCCGGATGACCTCGTCCTCGGTCGGCCACGGGGTGCCGGCTGCCGCGGCGGCGGCGAGTTCGGCGTCGTGGGCGAGTTGGAAGACGAGCACCTCGTGGTGCGCGGTGAGCGCGGCCAGCGTACCGGCGGCGCGGGTTCGGGCGGCGGCGCGGCGCTCGGCCAGTGAGGCGCGGGTGACCAGTCGGTTGCCGCGCAGTCCGGCGGTTAGTGCGATGCACCGCTCGACCGGGGACAGCCCGGCCGAGGTCGCGGCGGCGATGAGCGGGGTGGTCAGGTCGACCAGCGCGCCGTCCGGGTTCCGCAGGGGTCGCGTCACGATGGCGACGTGTCCGCCGGAGCGCAGCAGCGGCTCGCAGTAGAGCAGTGTCGTGGCGAGGTCGGCGAGGGCGGACTCGACCGGGTCGCGGTCCGGACCGTTCGCGCGGTCCGGCGCGGTGCGCAGGGTGGTCAGGACGAGTCCGACTCGCCCGATCAACCCGGCGGCCCGGACGGTCGCGAGCACCTTCGGTCGGGCGTCGAGGACCGAGCCGTCGCGCCACGCGCCCGCGGTCTTAGCGGCGGTGACGTTGGCGCGAGCGAGCGTCCACCACCGGGTGCGGGAGGTGAGTCCGAGCGCGTGACGGCCGGCGCGCAGTGCCTCAACGAGGACGGTGCCGGCGCCGCAGTCCGGGTCGAGAACGAGGTCGCCGGGACGGGTGTAGGTGGCGATCGCGTGGGCGGCGACGGCGGGCGGAATCCGGTCGATGTCGGTCTCGGTGCCGGACACACAGCCGGCGTCGCGCAGCTGCGCGAGCGGGTCGCGCTGGCCGGTGGGCCAGACCGACAGCGGCGGCATCGGCGGCTCCTCCCCCGGCGGCAGGGGGAGCGGCCAAGGCGACGTGGGGCGGTCAGTCATCGGAGGTCTCCTCCCCGTCGGCGGCGTCGGTCAGGGCCGGCTGGCGGGTGAACACCAAGAGGTCGTCATGCACCTGGGTGTGCCGAGCGGGCGTCGCGAGCGGGCGCGCTGGCCCCTGCGGTCGGGGGTGCGGGGCCGGGGTCGCGACCGCGAGGGCGCCGTCGCGGACGGGGACGCGCAGCAGGGCGATGCGATCGAGGTAGTGCAGTCCGGCGTGCTGCGCGGCGCGCACCAACGAGCCGGCGGGGTCGGTGAGCCGATCACGGGACCGGTCACTGTGAGTGATGACGGCGAGGGTGCCGGTCGGGGTGAGCAGACCGGCCCAGTCGGCCGGACGGAACCAGTCGAGGGTGCGCGGGTCGGCCGCGGTGATGACGAGGTCGTAGCGGTCCGGACCCGCGCCGGTCGCGGTCGAGTCCGGTCCGGGACGGCGGTGTGTCGACGGCCCGGCGGGCTGGTCGGTGGTCGGACTGTCGGTGCGCGGTCGGGGTCCGGACTCGGACTCGACCGACGCGTCAGCGGAGTGTTCGTCTACCGGGTCGGGGTGCGCGACTGCGGTCTGGGTTTGGACGCCGCGGCCGAGTCGGACCACCGTCCACCCCGCTTCGTGTAGTCCGGCGTACGGGCCGGGCCGGGACTGGTTGCGGCCCCCGGTTGGCGACCACGACGAGGGTGGGGCGAGGTAGGGCGCGGGGTCGAGCAGGAGCACCCGCTGGCCGGGCTGGGTGTAGGTGGTGACGAGCTTGATGACCGCGGTCAGCAGCCAGTTGGCGAGCAGTCCGGTGCCCTCGCGGAGGTCGTCTTGCGCGCACGGCCAGACGGTGCTCGGCCGAGCGGGACGCCGGTGGCGCAGGTTGAGGCGCAGGGTGCGCAGGCGCGGTGTTCGCCGCCTGTGCGGTAGCGGGATCGGGACGGTCGGGGGGTCGGTCGGGCTGTGCTCCTGGGAGCCGTCTCCCGGTGAGTCGTGGCCGTGTGTCGGGGTCATCGCGGGTCTCCTCCGACGGATGGGTGCCGTGCGTTCTGACGCCCCTTAACTCCGTATTTCGACCCCGTTTTGGACACGTCCCGCCAAATTTCTTTGCACCGCCCACTCGGGCTAAGCGCGACTCGACGCGATTCGGACAGTTCTGCCAAAGCCGTGACTGAGGAACCGCTTGTCCGGTCATCCCGCGCCGCCGCGAACCGCTTCCTGGACCAGTCGCGGCCAGATTTTTCAAGATCTTTCCGGCGGTGCGATGTGGATCTCGCCGCTGGTCCGCATCGGAGCCCTTCGTGACTACTAGCGCCGTACTAGCGAGCGACTATAACCCCAGCTCAACGGCTACTAGAGTTGATCAACGATCGTAGTTGACCAAGCCCATTTTTGATCTTGGATCGACGCGTTCGCGAGGCGAAATAGTAGTTCGCTAGTAGCCCCGGAACGGTTTGCTAGTTGGCGCCTAGTAATGGCGTGGTATTTCCGTGGTATCGGTCGTGGCTTCCTGACGGCGTTGTTGTTCGCATCGACGCCGTGGGAGTCACGACATGGCAGCACAATCCGTTTTTCGTCGCCGTGGCGACGAGGCTGTCCCGAACTCGTTGGATATCGCGCGGGACACGTTTACCTGGCTGGTGACCGGGCCGCACCCGGTGTCGCTGAACGGCCGGCTCTTCCCCGGCCTGCCCGACCGGCACATCCCGCTGGACGAGGTCCGCGACCGGCTGCTGGCGCGCCGGTGCCCGCAGGCGACGCGGGACGCGGTGTGGGCGCATCTGGTGCTGCGCTCCCGTACTGAAGGAGCGACCTGGACGGTCGCCGCGGTCGGGGTCGCACTGCCCGCGCTGACCTCGGTCGCGGCCACCCTGTCCGATCGGTTCGCCGGCGATCCGGCCGATGTTCACGCCGAGGTGTTGCGCGGCTTCCTGACCGCGTTGTCGACCATCGATCTGCGTCCGCCGCGGATCATGCTGCGACTGCGGTGGGCCGCCTACCGGTCCGGCTACGACGCGCTCGCCGAGGCGCTGGCGGGTCCGACTCCAGTCGCGCCGGGCTTCCGATCCACCCCGCCACACACGCCGTGGGGACACCCGGATCTAGTCCTCGCTCGCGCGGTCGCGGACGGAGTCCTGACCCAGACCGAGGCCGCACTCATCGGGGCGACCCGGTTGGAAGAGGTGTCCGTCGCGGACTGGGCTGCGGCGCACCAGACCGGCGAGTGGGCGGTCTACAAGACGCGCAAACGCGCCGAGCTCCGGCTCGCCGCGTACCTGCGCGACGGTGCCGCCGAGACCGATCCGACCGACCCGCTGACCGACCAGGTAGCCACCGCGTTGGCCCTCGCGCGCCCGGTCTCGCCGGTCCGCGACTTGCCGCTGTCGTCACTGTCCGTGTCCGTCGCTGACGCGGAATCGGGGCAGAAAGTTCAGGGTCGCGTGTCCAAAACGGACGCGAAATCCGGAGTTCAGGGCTGCGGGACACACCCGCGCTCAGCCCGACCTTCGGAGGTGCCCCAATGCGCCTGATCGATCGATTCTTCCCCGCCGCGAGCGGACCGCGCAGCGCCCGCCTCGACGGCAATCCGCAGCCGCCAGCCGAGGCCCCAGCGTCGAGCACGCCGGACCATGTCACCGGCAGCGAGTCGACCAGTGCTCCGATCATTACGCCGGAGGACTGGACCCCGGTCCGCCCCCGCCGCTGGTCGCACGTGGTGCTGATCGTCGAGCTGGCGATCCTCGCGCTGTTGGCGTCGGCGTCGGCGGCGCACGCCGACACGATGGTCGTCGCCCTCGCGGACTCGGTGACCACGGTCCTGAACAACGTCCGCAACTGGATCATGGGCATCTTGGCCGGTCTGGCCACGGTGTTCCTGTCCATCGGCGGCGTCCGCTACGTGATGGGCGGCGGCGACCCCGGCGAGGTCGAGAAGGCCAAGACCGCGTTCAAGTCCGCCGGGTGGGGCTACGGCCTTGCGGCGCTCGCGCCGCTGGTCGTGGAGATCCTCAAAGGGATCGTGGGGGCCTGACCGATGGCCGTCAGCACCCCGCCCACGGTTCGCCCGTACCGCCGGTCCGGCGGCCCGGTCGCGACCGCTGCCGCCGGACGAATCGACGGGGACCGAGCGATGCTCTCCCCGGTCTCCGACGCCAGCGCCGACCGGCCGCCGGCTGGTCGGCCGCGGCGCTGGCGCGCGGGCTGGATGCTGGCGCTGAGCATCGTCGTGCTCCTGGTCGGCGTCCTCGCGGTCAGCGCGTGGGCCTCGCCCACTGCGCCGCAGCAGCCCCCGCCGCAACCACCGTTGCCGATCCCGACGGTGGATCCGTGCACGCCGGGTTCGCCGCTGCCGGTCTGCCAACTGCCCGCGCCGACCACTACCAAGCCGCTGCCCACCGCGCCGCTGCCACTCCCGACCGGGGTGCCCGCGCCGACGACATGCAGCTTCCCCGGCCAGGTCGGCTGCACCTCGTCCACGCCGACCACGACGCCGAGCCAGCCGTGCACGGGTGAGGACTGCATCCCGCAGCCGACCACGCCACCACCGAGCACTGGTCCGCAGCAGCCGGGCACGGGCAGCGGCGAGGGCGACTCGGACTGTGGGATCACGGACATCGGGGCCTGCATCACCGAGGCCATCAACGGCGCGTTCCGCAGCATCGTCGACGCCGCGCTCTCGCCGATCCTGGAGCTGATCGGGCACACCGCGCTGTCCACGCCGACGATCAGCGACCTGCCCGGCATCGGCGAGTTGTGGAACAACTCCTGGGAGCTCGTGGTCGCCGCCTACGGCCTGCTCATCCTCCTCGGCGGCATCCTCGTGATGGGCCACGAGAGCGTCCAGGCGCGCTACTCGATCAAGGAGATCGGGCCGAGGATCCCGATCGCGTTCATCGCCTCGGCGCTGTCGCTGTTCTTCACCGACAAGCTCATCCGACTGGCCAACGGCCTGACCCTGGGCATCCTCGGCGACGGAGTCAACGCGCCCTCACTGGGCAACACCCTCAAGGACGCCGTCGCCGGCATCCAGACCGGCGGACTGTTCATCATCCTGGTCGGCCTGGTGCTCGTCGTGGTCGGCCTGGGCCTGCTGGTCGTCTACGTGGTCCGGATCGTCATCACCCTCGTCTTGATCATCTCTGGCCCCCTGTTCCTGATGTTCCACGCGCTGCCACACACCGACCCGCTGGCTCGCTGGTGGTGGAAGGCGATCACCGCGACGCTGGCGATCCAGGTCGCTCAGGCCCTGGTGCTGATCACCGCGGTACGTACGTTCCTGTCCGGCGGCGTGAATCTGTTCGGCTCGACGCTGTCCGCGCTCGGCACGCTGGTCGCCGCGATCGCCCTGTTCTTCATCCTGTTCAAGATCCCGTTCTGGCTGTTGAAGGCGGTCAAGGTCAGCAACGGCCGCTCGTTCCTCGGCGGTCTGGCCCGCGCCTACATCGCGGCGAAGACCTTCGGCATGGTCGCCGGGAAGACCGGCGCGCTCGGCAAGGTCGGCGGCGCCGTCGGTGCGAAGAGCGGCGGGGGCGGTGGCGGCGGTGGGGGCCGCGGTGGCGGTGGGTCGGCGGACCCGCCGTGGCCCGCGCAGCCACGCCTCGCGCCCACCCCGGAGATGGTCAACAAGCGGCTCAAGGCGGCCCATGACGCCGAGCGCGCCCGCGCGGCCCGCCGGTCGCGGCTGCCGTCGCAGGCGCCGCAGTTCCTGCAGCCCTCACCTCAAGACACCACTCACGACCCCGCCGTCACCCCGGCGAACCAGGGACCAGCCATGCCTCCTGAGTTCAGTTCCGCACCCACGCCCGCCACGCCGATCTCACCGCCGCGGCGGGGACCTCGGCCCGGATCGGCGCCGCAGTTCCAAGCCGCTGGAGGGCCACGTCGACGCGGCGCCACCCCACCGCCGGCCCGCCCGATCCGCACCGCGTCGGTGCCCCCGCAGTTGCAGTTCCGGCCCGCCACGCCACCCGCGCCGGAGCCGTCGTCGCCACCCAGGTCGGCGTCCGCTCCTGCCGCGCCGGTGTTCCGGCAAGCCCAGCCCAAGCCGCGCATCGGGGACGCCTACCGGCGTACCCAATCGGTTCCGCCGCCGGTGTTCCGCGCACCGAAACCCGCCCCAGGAGGTGAAGGGAAATGAGTCAGCCGGTAAGGATTCCCGCCGACGTCGATCGCGAGGACCGCGTCATCGGTCCGCTGACCGCGCGGCAGCTGCTCATCCTCGCCGTCACCGGGATCGTGCTGTACGGGGCGTACACGATCACCCGCGAGTTCGTGCCGCTGGTGGCGTTCCTCATCGTCGCCATCCCGATCGGGGTGACCGCCGCGTTCCTCGCGCTCGGGCAGCGCGACGGCATTCCCCTCGACCGGTTGGTGCTGGCCGCGCTGCGGCAGCGGTTGAGCCCGCAGCACCGGGTGGCCGCGCCGGAAGGCATCCGGCCCGTCCCCGAGTGGCTGGGCAGCCAGGTCGCGAACACCAGCAGCACGGGCCGCGCCAAGCGGAAGGACAGCGCGGGCGGCGCGGATGCCGCGGCATCGACGGTCTCGCCGGCCGCGCTGCGGCTACCCGCCGAAGCGGTCACCGACACCGGTGTCATCGACCTCGGCAAGGACGGCGTCGCCGTGGTCGCGGTCTGCTCCACGATCAACTTCGGGCTGCGCACTCCGGCCGAGCAGGAGTCCCTCGTCGCCTCCTTCGGGCGCTACCTGCACAGCTTGACGGCACCGGTGCAGGTGCTGGTGCGGGCGGAACGGCTGGACCTATCCGGGCAGATCGCCGAGCTCCGCGACCAGGCCGGCGGTCTGCCGCACCCGGCGCTGGAACGGGCGGCGCGCGAGCACGCCGAGTACCTCGACCAGCTCGGCCGCGCCACCGATCTGTTGCGCCGTCAGGTGCTGCTGATCCTGCGTGAGCCGCTGCTGACCACGGGGCCAGCCGACGGGCTCGGCGGCGCCTCACCGCTGGCCGCGTTGACGGCGAAACGCCGGGCCGCCAAGCAGGCCGCCTTGGTCGACGACGCCACCCGGCGCGCGGCCGAAGCCCGGCTGGTCCGCCGGCTCGGCGAGGCGGTCGAGCTGCTCTCCCCGTCGGGGATCGTGGTCACCCCGCTGGACGCCGGACAGGCCACCGCGGTGCTCGCCGCAGCCTGCAACCCCGACAGCGTGATCCCGCCGAACTCCGGTCTCGCCGGCTCGGACGAAGTCATCACCACCGCCCCAGACGAGGGCTGGGACGCAGGTGCGTTCGGCCGCGCAGCGTTCCCTGCCGACGGCGAGTTCGGCGAGGCCGAGGACGCCTGGGACGACGGCCCTGACGACGGCTTCGACGACACCGCCGAGGACCCCGACGACTACGCCAACTCCGCGGGGAGGTACCGCCGATGAAGACCACAGCCAAGCGCCACGGCCGGAAGGCCCAGGCCATGCAGCCGCCGCTCGGGCGGGCCAGCGCGTTCACCCCGGACGCCATCTCCGTGCGCCCCCGCGCGCTGGAAGTCGGCGGCGAATGGGTCGCCAGCTTCGCCGTCGTCGGCTACCCGCGCGAGGTCCACCCCGGTTGGTTGCAGCCGCTGCTGACCTACCCCGGACGGGTCGACGTCTCGCTGCACATCGAGCCGATCGACCCGGTCACCGCCGCGAACAGGCTCAAGAAGCAGCTGTCGAAACTGGAGTCCGGCAGGCGGCACACGAGCGAGAAAGGACGGTTGATCGACCCGCACGTCGAAGCCGCCACCGAGGACGCCTACGACCTGTCCGCCCGAGTCGCTCGCGGCGAAGGCAAGCTCTACCGGCTCGGGCTGTACCTGACCGTGCACGCCCCCACCGAGGAAGCCCTCGGCGATGAGGTCGCGGCGATCCGGTCGCTGGCGGCGTCGCTGCTGCTGGACTGCAAACCGACCACGTACCGCAGCCTGCAGGGCTGGATCACCAGCCTGCCCATGGGCCTCGATCTGGTCGGCATGCGCAGGACGTTCGACACCAGTGCGCTGTCCGCGGCGTTCCCGTTCACCTCGCCCGACCTGCCGCCTCCGGACCCGACCTCGGTCGGTGCACCCAGCGGTGTGCTCTACGGCTTCAACGTCGGCAGCCAGGGCCTCGTGCATCACGACCGGTTCGCTCTGGACAACCACAACAGCGTGATCCTCGGCCGCTCCGGCGCGGGCAAGAGCTACCTGGTGAAGCTGGAGTTGCTGCGGTCGCTGTACCGCGGGATCGAGATCCACGTCATCGACCCCGAGGACGAATACGCCCGGCTGGCCGCCGCGGTCGGCGGGACGTACGTGCACCTCGGCGCCGAGCAGGTCCGGCTCAACCCGATGGACCTGCCGATCCACACCCGCCCGGACGGCCGGCGCACCGCGCCGCGCGACGCGCTCATCCGACGCAGTCTGTTCCTGCACACCGTGATCGCGGTACTGCTCGGCGCTGAGCTCGAAGCGACCGAACGGGCGGCGCTGGACCGGGCGATCACCGCGACCTATCAGCGCGCCGGGATCACCTCGGATCCGCGGACCTGGACCCGCCCGGCTCCGCTGCTGGCCGACCTCGCCGAGGTCCTTGCCGACGCCGGAGATCCCGCCGGGGTGGAGCTCGCGGCGCGGCTGCACCCGTACGTCACCGGCGCGTTCTCCGGCCTGTTCTCCGGCCCGACCTCGACACGCCCCGAAGGGCACCTGGTGGTGTTCTCGCTCCGCGATCTCGCCGACGAACTCAAGCCCATCGGCACGCTGCTCACCCTGGATGCGGTGTGGCGGCAGGTCTCCAACCCGGCCATCCGCAAGCCCAGGCTGGTCGTGGTCGATGAGGCGTGGTTGCTGATGAAGGAGCCCGCCGGTGCCGAGTTCTTGTTCCGGATGGCCAAGGCGAGCCGCAAGCAGTGGGCCGGCCTCACGGTCGCCACCCAGGACACCGCGGACGTGCTGGGTTCGGACCTCGGCAAAGCCGTCGTCGCGAACGCAGCCACGCAGATCCTGCTGCGGCAAGCCTCCCAGGCGATCGACGAGATCACCCGCACCTTCGACCTCTCGCTCGGCGAGCGCCAGTTCCTGCTCTCCGCCGACCGCGGCCAAGGTCTGCTCAGCACCGGGACGCAGCGGGTGGCGTTCCAGTCCATCGCCTCGCCGGTCGAGCACGAGTTGGTCACGTCCAACCCCGCGGAAATCGCCGGGTATTCCGACGCCTCGTCGGGAATCGAGAACTCCTTCGTCGAACTCGGCGCGGACGATACCGCAGGAATTGCGGACTCGTTCGACGACGGCGACGCGTCGCAGATCGAACTCGACGCCGCCTGACCGCCTCGCTCGCAAGCGCTAATCCGTTCACATCGAATCGCACCTAGGGGATACCCATGTCTACGTCATTGCCCATTTCCGCCACTGTTCGCCGGCCCGCTCGGCTGCTGACGCAAAACAGCGAGATGCGTCAGATCGGCGTGTGGAACTGGTCGCTGCCGGCCTGGGCCGGGCGACTGCCCGATGGTCGTACCTATAACACCTGTCTCAGCGCTGGAATCTGCGCTCAGGCGTGCTACGCGCGGCACGGCACCTACACCTGGCCGGTCGTCCGCGCCAAGCACCAGGCGAACCTGATGTACGTCCTCGACGATCTGGCCGGCTGGCAGGCCGCGATGGTCGCCGAACTCGGCGCGGCCAAGTTCTGCGGCGCGTGGATCAGAATTCACGACAGCGGTGATTTCTTTTCCGACTCCTATCTTCAGGCATGGCTGGATATTTGCCGGGTTCGACCTGACACGAATTTCTACGCCTACACCAAAGAGGTGTCCCGGTTCCGGACGCTGGTCGAGCCTGACCCGCCGCCGAATTTCCTGTGGGTCTACTCGTATGGCGGGACACAGGATGTCGCGCTGAATCCTGCCGTCGATCGGGTCGCGGATGTGTTTCCCGACGAGTCCGCGATCGCCGAGGCGGGCTGGGCCTCGCAGGAAGCCAGCGACCTGCTCGCGGTCCTGGGCCCGCGGCTGGTCGGTGTGCCGGCCAACCGCATTCCCACCTATCTCAAGCGGCTGGCCGGGCGCCGGTTCTCCGAGTGGCAAGCCGAGGTCGACGCCGACCGCGCCGCCCGCCGAGGCCGCCGGCACCTGCGGCTCGTCGTCGACAACACCCGTCCCGACCAGAGCCAGCAGCCCACGGCCGAGGCCAGCACGACGCAGGCCGACCAGCCACGCGCTGCGTGACCGCAGCTCGCGCCCGTCCCGTCGACCGCTTTGCGTGGGGAGGTTCCCGATGTCCTGGCCAACCACTGCCACACCCCTGTCCGCCCTCGTCCCTCCGCGGGTCGAGCAGGCCGCGGACGGGCTCGCGTCACCGGTCGGCGACTACCTGCGTGACCCGCTCGGCGCCTTCGAGAACGTGCTGGCGCACCTGCGCGACCTTGCCCTCACGTGGGGCCCGATCGTCGGGCCGGTGCTCGCGGTCGTCGTCACCGCCGCGGTCGTCGCGCGGCGCCGGTGGCGCCGCCGCTACCACCAGCGCCTGGCCACCGATGCCCGCCTGGTCACCGTGCTCGCGCCACCGACGGTCGACCCCACGGGCGCGATCACCGTGTGGTCCAACCTCGTCGGCTTGCTGCGTCCCGGTTGGCTGCGCCGCTTCGGCGGGCAGCCGCACCTGGCCTTCGAGCTGACGTTCACCGACGACGGTGTGCAGATCCGCCTGTGGGTGCCCGGCCTGGTGCCGCCCGGCATGGTCGAGCGCGCGATCGAGGCCGCCTGGCCCGGCGCGCACACCCGCACCACCCTCGCCAAGCCGCCGATCCCGACCACGGCGGCAGCGGGCCGGCGCGTCGAAGCGGCCGGCGGTGAACTGCGGTTGGCCCGCTCGGAGGCGCTGCCGATCCGCACCGAGCACCCGGCCGACCCGATCCGGGCGATGCTCGGCGCGCCGGTCGGGCTCGGCCCGCACGAGCGGGCTTGCGTGCAGATCCTCGCCCGCCCCGTCGCCGGCCACCGGGTGACCAAAGCCCGGCGCGCGGCGCGGCGGGTGCACGCGGGCGGGTCGGTCCACCTGGTCGGCCGGCTGCTCGACGCCATCACGCCGGGCAAGACCCCGAAGCGGTCGACCAGCACGCGGACACCGGGCCTGGATCGGCAGACCAGCCTGGAGTACGCCGCCCAGGACCGCGCGGTCGTGGAGAAGCTGCGGGCGAACCAGTTCGAGACCCGCATCCGCTACGCCGTGGCCACCACCGTGCCCGAGGACGTCACCTCGGGCGAGGTCCAGGCGGTGCGGGAGGTGCTGCGGGGCCGCGGGCACGCGATCGCCTCGGCGTTCGCCGCCTACTCCGAGCACAACTACTACCGCCGGGTTCGGATCCGCCGCGACCCGGTTGCCGTGTTGGCCGAACGCCGCCTGGGCAAGGGCGACCTGCTGTCGATCCCGGAGCTGGCCGCGATCGCGCACCTGCCGATCGACGAGTCCACACCCGGCCTGCAGCGGGCCGGCGCGAAAGCTGTGCCGCCCCCGCCGGGCATCGCCACGATCGGCGAGCAGATCAAGCCCCTGGGGCTGTCGGACTCCGGGCACTCTCGCCCGGTCGGCCTGCACGTCGCCGACGCCCGCCACCACCTGCACATCCTCGGCGCCACCGGCTCAGGCAAGTCCGAGCTGATGGCCCGGATGATCCTGGCCGACGCCGAGGCCGGCCGCGGTGTCGTCGTGGTCGACCCGAAGGGCGACCTGGTCAGCGACATCCTCATGCGCCTGCCCGAGGAACTGGGCGAGAAAGTCGTGCTGTTCGACGCCGACTCCCGAGCCCGCCCGCCGGTGCTCAACCCGTTGGAGGGAGCTGACAAGGCCCGCGCGGTCGACAACCTCGTCAGCATCTTCTCCCGGATCTACGCCTCCTCGTGGGGGCCGCGCACTGACGACATCCTCCGCGCCGGGCTGCTCACGCTGACCGCGATGCCCGGCACGCCGACCCTGGTCGACCTGCCCAAGCTGCTCACCGTGCCGGCGTTCCGGCAACGAGCCTGCGACCAGATCGACGACGAGGTCCTCAAGGGCTTCTGGTCCTGGTACGACGACCTGTCCGAAGCCAGCCGCGCACAAGTGATCGCGCCGCTGATGAACAAAATCCGCGGCTTCCTGCTGCGCCCGTTCGTCCGCGCCGCCATCGCCGGTGGAACGTCCACTATGGACATGGACGAGGTGCTCAACACCGGCGGGATCTGCCTGGTGCGCATCGCTCGCGACGCGCTGGGGATGGAAACCGCGCGATTGGTCGGCTCCATCGTCGTGGCCCGCACTTGGCAAGCGGCCACCCGCCGGGCCCGCGTCCCGCAGCGTCAACGCCGCGACTGTGGGCTGTACGTGGACGAGTGCCACAACTTCTTGAACTTGGCCTATCCGTTGGAGGACATGCTCGCCGAAGCCCGTGGTTACCGGCTCTCCATGGCGTTGGCGCACCAGTACCTCGGGCAGCTACCGAAGGAGCTCGAAGAGGGCATCAGCACCAACGCCCGCAGCAAGATCTTCTTCAACGCCAGCCCCGAGGACGCGAAACGACTCTCGCGGCACACCATGCCGCGGCTTTCTGATCACGACCTGTCCAACCTCGGCGTTTACCACGTCGCCGCCCGGCTCGTCCTGGGTGGCGAGGAAGCACCGCCGTTCACCGCGGTGACCGAGAAGCTTCCGCCCGCGATTCCCGGACGCGCCAAGGCGATCCGCAAAGCTGCCAGGGTCAACACGCGCCCGCCCGTCACCGACGCCGACGCCGCAACGCGCCACGCGGATCAGCCCACTGTGGACCCGCGCCGCGCGGCCTGACTCGCCGAATCCCGTTTTCCCGCAACGCATGCGGGCTCACTGACTGCGCACGTCCGCTCCGGTGATGCCCGCATGCGTTGCCCTTCGCCTTCCCCATTCCGGCCAACGCCTGGGAGGTGCCTACCCATGATCTCGAATCCCACGCCTCAGAGGGCATTGCGCGGGCACATGCCCCAGCGCCCCACACCACGGGCGGCCACCACCGGGGAGCACCATGCCCAGCTCGCCGGGCGGCTCACCCTCCGGGACCGGTGGCTGGCCCGGATGCTGAACGAACACAAGGTCTTCACCACCCAGCAGATCGTCGAGCTCTGCTACCCGACCATGCGCGCGGCCAACCACCGCCTGCTCGACCTGTTCAAGTGGCGCGTCGTCGACCGCTTCCAGCCGTTCGTCAGCTCCGGCACCGCCCCGATGCACTACGTGCTCGACATCGCCGGCTCCGTGGCGCTCGCCTACGAGGACGGTCTCGACCCCAAACAACTCGGCTATCGCCACGAAGACGCCATCGGCATCGCCCACTCCCTGCGACTCGCGCACACCGTGGGCGTCAACGGCTTCTTCACGAGCCTCGTCGCACTGAGCCGGGAGCCCGGTGCCCGCGGACGCCTGACCGCGTGGTGGTCCGAACTGCGCTGCGGCCGGCTCTTCGGCGACATGGTCCGCCCCGACGCCTACGGCCGCTGGCGCGAAGACGGCCACCAAATCGAGTTCTTCCTCGAATTCGACTTCGGCACCGAGGACCTCGGCAAGCTCGGCCGCAAGCTGCACGGCTACGAAAAGCTCGCCACCGCAACAGGAATCACCACACCCGTCCTGGTGTGGCTGCCCACCAACCGCCGCGAAACCACCGCGCGCAGGGCGCTCGCCGACGCACTGTCCCAGTTGGACCGGCCCGCGCTCGTGCCTGTAGCCACCAGCGCTGCAGATGTCGCGGGTGTGGCCAGCGAGAACGACCCCGCCGTCGCCCGGTGGCTGCCGATTACCGGCCCGGCGTCACGACGGCCGGGCCGGCTGCGGCTCGCCGAACTCGCCCAGCTCTGGCCCCACACAGACCCGCCCACCACGGCGCCGTCCTCGACCGCGGCCAAGGCCCAGCAGGCGTCCACGGAACTGGCCGCACCGGACCCACTTCCACCACCGCTCCCCACCAGCCGCTTCCGGAGGTGACCCATGAAGATCGCCGTTGCCGCTGTCGCGGCCATCATCGCCATCCCCATCCTCATCGGAGGTGTCGGCAAAGCCATCGTCAGTGCCCTGTTCGGCACCGGTGGCACCGAGCCGAGCCAGGCCGCGATCGCCGAGATCCCCAACGACTACCTGTCGCTCTACCGAGCCGCAGCCACCGTGTGCCCAGGGCTGGACTGGACAATCCTCGCCGCCATCGGCGACGCCGAATCCAAACACGGCCGCGGCTCCGGCGACGGCATCAAGGAAGGCGAGAACCACATGGGAGCCGGCGGCCCCATGCAGTTCCTGAAACCGACCTTCGACGGCGTCATCACACGCCACACGATCCCGCCCGGAGGCGCCAACCCACCGTCACGCTACAACCCACACGACGCCATCTACGCCGCCGCGTTCTACCTGTGCGATTCCGGAGCACAGAAAGACATCCGCAAGGCACTGTTCGCCTACAACCACTCCGAGGAGTACGTCAACGGCGTTCTGGCACAAGCAAAACGCTACGGCACCGCCACCGTCGGAACCGGCGACTGCAACAAGATCCAGGCACCCAACCCGGCCGCGATCATGGCGATCAACTTCGCCTGCGGCCAACTCGGCCTGCCCTACGTCTGGGGTGGCAACGGACCAGCCGGCGGACACGCCGGCTTCGACTGCTCCGGCCTCACCAAAGCCGCCTACAACGCCGCCGGCATCAACCTGCCCCGCACCGCGCAAACCCAGTACAACGCCGGTCCACTGGTGCCCGCCGGCCAACCGCTGCTCCCCGGCGACCTGGTCTTCTACGGAACACCCGGCAACGTCCACCACGTCGGCTTGTACATCGGCGCCGACAAGATGGTGCACGCCCCGACCTTCGGCCAGCCGGTCCAGGTCAGCAACTACCGCTGGAACGGGGACGACTATCTCGCGGCGAGCCGTCCTGCGGTCGATCCTTGGCTCTAGTGCGCCGGTACGGTGAGTTCGAGCGGAGCCGAGGGAGCCATGGAGCAGGAAACCGACCTGTCGTCAGAGGAGCTGGAAGCGCTAGGCGACTGGCGCGCCTTGCTGGAAGAAGTGGTCCGGCTTGACCACGAGTACCACCTCAGCGCAAACCTTCACCCAGACGACACACGGTCAGAGCGGGAAGCAGCACTGTTGGAACTGCTGCAGGCTCGTTTTCGTGGCTACCCGATCATCCAGCGCGCAACCGTCCAGAACTTGGATGGTACGTCGCACAAACAGCACGACATTGTGTTCGCAGATTCATAGGTGCCGCCGCATCGCGTCCTGCGAAACGGCAGAGCACTGATCGTCCCACGCAGCGTGCACGCAGCCATCGAGGTCAAGAGCACCTTGGATTCGAAGAGCCTGGTTGCCTCCCTGGATCACCTCGCCCAGCTCAAACGCGCTGCGCGGTGTGATGTCGAAGGCACGTTCCAGGTGATCATCGGGGATCGTGAGTTTCCGTATGTGCCGATCAGTGGTGGCGTTTTCGCCTACCACAGTGATCTGCGCTTGAGTCTCATTGCTGAGCGGATTCGTGACTGGGCCGGGCGAAACCCTCACGAACTGTGGCCCAACTTCGTCACGATCTTGAACCGAGGTCACCTTGGGTGGGTAGACCCTTCGAGTGGTGAGGTCCGCACAACGCCGCACCGGGACGACGTGCCGATGTGGTACGAGCCGACTGATCCCTGCGGTCCGCTCGTCGGACTCGTGTACACACTTGAAGGACTCAGCCGTTGGTGGCGCGCACCCGGTACGCCGTGGCTGCCTCTTCCAAGGCCGATCCCACGACGCACTGTGGGAATGAAGATTGGCCGCCCCGTCCGACCCGTCGGTGTGCCTGAACCCGAAGATTGCGACTGCCTGTGCGTTAACTGCCACCCTTACGGCCGCATGAGCTTCGAGCAGCAACGGCAGACTTGATCCGATCAGAGCGGCAGGGTGCTGTCGTATCAACTATTGCTGAAGACCAGACGAGGTTATTGGGCCTCGACGCTCTCTGCGGTCTGCAGAGATTGGTTTCTCGTTCTTTGAACTTGAAGTACATCGAGAAGCTGATTGCGGCAGCAACGAAACCGCTAAGTGCGGCAGCGCACCAAAGTAGCGGCGAGGAACCCGCCTGAGGGTCTGTCAAGAAGCTGGTGTAACTGATCTTGTCGGTTCTACTTCTTGTTCGTGGTCAGGCGTCCGGGGAAGGTGAGCTCGAAAGCGTTCAACGGCGCCTTCCAACGGGCGACCCAGCGTTTGCGCCCAGTGCCGGTGGGATCGAGGCTCATCAACGCTAGGTAGACGCACTTGAGCGCGGCGGCCTCGGTCGGGAAGTGGCCACGGGCCTTGACCGCCCGTCGGATCCGCGCGTTGATCGACTCGATGGCGTTCGTGGTACACACCACGGTGCGGATCTCGGCGTCGAACTGCAAAAACGGCACGAACTCCGCCCAGCTGTTCTCCCATAGCTTGATGATCGCCGGGTAGCGGGCCTCCCACTTGTCACCGAAGGCAGCCAGCGCGTCCAGTGCCGCCGACTCGCTGGGCGCGGTGTAGAGGGGCTTGAGGTCCTTCGCGATCGCCGCCCAGTCCCGCTTGGAGGCGTAGCGGAAGCTGTTGCGCAGGAGGTGGACGACGCAGGTCTGGGTGATCGCTTGCGGCCACACGGTTTCGATGGCCTCGGGCAGGCCCTTGAGTCCGTCGCACACGACGATACACACGTCGGCTGTGCCGCGGTTCTTGATCTCCGAGAGGACCCGCAGCCAGTACTTGGCTCCCTCGCCGTCGCCGTGTTCGCCAGCCCACAGCCCGAGGATGTCGCGGGTGCCCTCCACGGTGACGCCGAGCGCCAGATAGATCGGCCGGTTCGCGACGTTGCCCTCACGGATCTTGACATTCACACAGTCAATGAACACCACCGGATACACCGCATCCAGCGGCCGGTTCTGCCACTCGGCCATGCCGTCCATCACGCGGTCGGTGATGGTGGTGATGGTCTGCTTGGACACCTCGGCGTCGTACACCTCGGCCAGGTGCGCGGCGATCTCACCATGCGTGAGCCCCTTGGCGGACAACGAGATCACCAGATCATCCAGCCCGGTCAGCCGGCGCTGGCCCTTGCCCACCAGTTGCGGCTCGAAACTGCCGTCGCGATCCCGCGGGGTAGCGATCTCCACCGGGCCGGCCTCGGTCAGCACCTTCTTGCCGCGCCGGCCGTTGCGAGAGTTCCCGCCGTTGCGGCCGGCCGGGTCATGCTTGGAATAGCCGAGATGGTCGTCCATCTCGCCTTCCAACGCCGACTCCACCACCTTCTTGGTCAGCATCGCCAGCAGGCCGCCCTCACCGGTCAACTGCAGACCCTCGGCCCGCGCCCGATCCGCCAGCTGCTGCACCAGCTGATCGTCCACTCCATCCGCCATCGCCGGAGCCTTCGCCTCGCCGCCGTTGCCCGTCCCATCAGTCACAGATGTCTCCTTCACCTCAGGAGTTACACCAACGAAATTACAGTCCC